>DAINND010000050.1:0-12966 GCA_036736065.1 Ilumatobacteraceae bacterium | reverse complement strand
CGGACTCCTGCTCGCAGCCGCAGGCGGCATCGAGATGGCAGGACCGTCGCCATCGAGGCGGCGGTTCGGCTCATGGGCGTGGCCGACCTGCACGGCCGTCGGCGCATTCGTCTCGATGACCGGCAAGCCCAGCAGTGGTCCCGTGATCCTCGGGCTCACGGCCCTCCTCGTCGTCACGGTCCGTCCCGGACCGTTCCGGCGAAACATCCTGCCGATACTGCGGCTGACTGCGGCCACCGCCGTCGTCTGGATCCTGCACTTCCTCTTCGTCAACGGGCCGGCGGACACGGCCGACATGTATCGGCGGGGTCTCGATGCGCTGCGGATCCTCGACCCTGCCAGCTACGAGATCGCGAACGCGTTGAAGAGTGTGTGGTCGGCGGTGACCGACCTCCCGGAGCGGGTGGCGGACGGTACAGCGGGGCTCGTCCTCGTCGCAGCCGCATCGCTCGCACTCACCGCTCGGCGCGCCCGCGCGGACGTCGACACCGTTGCAGCAGTGTCGGTCGTCGTGCTCGTCGGGAGTTGCACGGCGCTGGCCCTCGACGGCGTCTGGATCGGGAGCAGCGCCGGATACGTCGTGCTCGCCACTGTCGGCACCTCGATCGTTCTCTGCACGCTGCCGCTCGTCGTGACGGCGCGACTCCTGGAGGGCCGGCAGCGGATGCATGAGCGCTCCGCTGTCGCGGAGCATCACGACCACCTCGTCGATGGCAACGTCGACTCCGGTGCGAGTCGACGACCTGACTCGGACGACGTGCTGCCTGGATGGTGGGCACCGTTCGCAACTGCGATGTATCTCGTGCTCTTCGCAGCTGCGTATGCCTTCGGGTCCGGGAACGGATTCTGGAGCCAGCTGAACGGCGGATTGGCGCTGATGTTCGCCGGTGCCGTCGTCCTGCTCGTCGTCTACGTCGATCTTCCATCGAGCCGTCCCGTTGCCGGCATCCTCGCGGTCGTCGTCGCCATCGGCGGCGCAAACGTGCTGGACACGGCGCGTGACTCGCCGTACCGAACAGCAGGAATGGACGAGCAGACCATCGCCCGATCGTTCGGCCCACACGGATCCAGGATGTTGCTCGACCCCGAGACCGCTGCATACCTCGACCGCCTTCGCGGCATGACGTACGGCAACGGCTTCTCCCCGGGCACCCCGATGCTCGACTTCACGTACTACTCGGCGACCGCGCTGTACGACCTGGACGCGCTCGTCCCGCACAGCCTCATCCCGACGGTCGGGGCGTACGCCGCCACCAACGACCTCGCGCGGTGGTCGATCGAGCAGCTCGAGCCGGAGATCTGGCGGGATGCGTGGGTGCTGTGGGCGCCCGAGAACCCTGCCGCACCCGACCCGAGGGTCGTGGAGATCCTCGGGCGGACCTTTCCCGACGACTACGAGCTGGTCGGGGAGCTGACCTGGTGGCAGCGGGGGGAACTCCAGCAGGTCTGGCGACCCGTCGACGCCTGACCCGGCGGAACCTGCCCGAGGTCAGCGGCGAGCTGCGACCAGTCGACTCCAGACGACCGGCTGGATCCGTCGCGGCGCCACTCGCTCGAACAGATTCATGGCGTGCGTGAGTGTGCCCACCATCAGCACGTGTTTGTGAGGGCGCTGCAAGCCCCCCATGATCGCCTCGGCGACGTCCGCCGGGTCCAGGAGCTTCTCCCCGTCGACGCGCCGCACGCCGGCTCGCTCCTGGAAGCGGGTGTCCATACCGCTCGGGCAGACCGTCAGCACATGGATCCCGTCGCTCTGAACCTCGTGTGCCACGGCCTCACCGAAGGTCAGCAGGCCGGCGTTGCCCGCGGCGTAGGCGGCGAACTGCGGCATCGGAGCGAGCGCCGTCGAACTGCTCACCAGCACGAGCCGCCCGAAGCGGGCCGCGCGCATATAGCGCAACAGGTGCCTGGCGAGCCGGAGCCGCGCCGTGAGGTTCACGACGATCGCATCGATGCCTGCTGCACGGTCGGTGGTCGTGAGGAACGGTCCCTTCGCACCCATCCCGGCACACAGGAACGCCTCGAGATACGGCTGGCGGTGCGATCGGGCCACCGCGTCGAGCGGCCCGCTGAGGTCGTCGCGCAGGTCTCCGACCACCGTTGCCACCGCACCTAGCCGCTCCGCCACCTCCGAGAGCGCGTCCCCGTCACGGTCGAGCAGCACGAGGCGCCGCCCGGCCAGACGCGTCGCGACCGCGAGCCCGAGGCCTGAGGCCGCCCCGGTGACCAGGGTCAGACCGGGCGGCGGGATCGAGGGATCCTCACGACGGCGGACGACCGCCGCGACCTCGTCGACCGAATCCTCCCACGACCGCTCCGGACGCCACCCGACGGACGCGAGCGCGACGTGCTCGACACGCAGCTCCGGCGAGAACGTGCTTCGGAGCGAGAAGGGCAGTCGGCGCCGGGCTCCGTCCGGGAGCTCGAGCGGATGTGCGGGCTTGCCGGTCGCGTGCGCCGTGACCTCGGCGATCGTCGGACTTCCGGCGACGACGAGGGACAACGCGGGTGCGTCGTCGCGGTCGATCACCGTCGTCACAGCACGCACCACGTCCTCGACGTGCACGAGCGGCAGGGTGCCGGCGGCCCGACGAAGGATCGCTCCGCCTGGCCCGAGACCGACCCGCAGCATCGCTGACAGGTGGCTGCCCGGCCGCATCTCCTCACCGACGACCATGCCGAGCCGAAGGATCCGGTACGGCAGGCCGCTCGACGCCACGACCTCCTCAGCGGCGAGCTTCGAGCGCCCGTAGTCGCTTGCCGGATGGGCGTTCGAGCGCTCATCGAGTGGGACGTCCAACGGCGAGTCCAACGAACGGTCCTGTGCGCCGATCGAACTGGTCAGCACGACTGCCTTGAGTGCCGGCGCATGGCGGGCGAGCAGATCGACGAGCCGCTGCGTGGTGTGGACGTTCGCCTGCTCGTACTGCGCACCGTTGCCGAAGGTCGGGTCTCCTGCCGCATGGACGACGACGTCGACATCAGCCAGCCGTGCGACGACCTCGTCAGGGGTGCGTTGGTCGGGATCGGCCAGTGCCGCCATCAGCTCGGGGAACGGGACGAGGCCGAGCGCCTCGTCGAGTGGGCTGTGCGGCGAGCGCGCCGCTCCGAGCACCTGGTCGCCTCGCTCGAGGAGCGCGCGCGCCACGGCACCTCCGACGAAGCCAGTGCTGCCCGTGACGATGACCTTCACCCACTCACCTCGTGTCGTGTATTAGAACGTTCGGATGCCCGATCGACTGGAGTTCGACGACGACCGCTGCCCGGTGTGCGGCGAAACGCGCCGGCACGACGTGGTCGGGACACCCTACCGGTCGTGCTCCAGCTGTGGTCATCATGACGCCGGCCGCCGTGTCGAGTCGGGCGCCGTGATCAACCATGCACTCGGAGACCAGCCTCCGGCGACCTCGGTGCTCGAGCGGGAACAGGTACGAACGCTCGTCCGTGCCGGGTGGGAGCGCCAACGGGTCATCGATCTCGGTTGCGGGCGCGGTGGTTTTCTGCACGCGGTCGACGTCCTTCGCGGGCTGCCGCCCGGGTCCTACGGGGTCGAGGTGTCCCCTGAAAGCGTCGAGGCTGCTGCGCGTTGGTTCGGGCTCGAGGTGCGCACCGGGCTGTCGGCCGACGGCCTGCCGACGGCCGTCACGTCATGGCACAGCGCTGAGCACATTCCGCTCGCGGTTCTGCGCGACGCGCTCGCCTCGGTCGACCATGCCGATTCGCTGATCGTGATCAGCGTGCCCAATGCCGCCTCGTGGCAGTGGCGGCTCTTCGGTCCTCGTTGGACCTACTACGACGTGACGTCGCATCGATCGCAGTTCACACCGCGGTCGCTCGACCTCCTGATGACGCAGGCCGGCTGGACGAGCGCCGCACGTCCGCGAATGGTGCTCTACGAACTCTTCGGCGCCGTCCAGAGCCTCGTCAACGTGATCCGTCCCCACAATCGCCTCTACGAGACGCTCAAGCGCGGGCGCGGAGGAGCACGGCGAATCGACATCGTCGGCGATGCCGTGGTGGCGGCGTTCATGGCGGTGCCGGCCGTGCTGCTCGCCCTCGGCGGTCTGCTCGTGCCGGACCGGGCGAGCTGCGTCAACGCTGTGTATCGGCGCTCGTCGCCCTGACCGATCTCGTCGCCGCTTCGAACACCGCTTCGTACCGCTTCGTCACCGCTGCAGGGCTGAACAGCGAGTCCACGAAGCGGTGCTGCTCGGCCACGACAGCACGTCGGTGGTCGGCGTCGTCGAGCAGTCGGAGGACTGCATCCGCGATGGTGTGAGGCTCGACGTTGTCGATCAGTGCGAGGTCGGGCCACTCGTCCATGGTCGTGCCCGGGTAGTTGTCGTTGGGCACGTACGCGACGATGGGGACACTTGCCGCCATGGCCTCGAGCGAGGTGATTCCGAGACCGATCCCTTGGAGGTCGTGGATCTCGACCGACGACGCTGCAAGCAGATCAGGGATCCAGTCGTGGCTCACGCGACCGGTCGTCACGATCGACCGCGTGACTCCGAGTTCATCGGCGACCGCCATGAACGTGTTCGTGTACAGCTCTCCGACGATGACGAGCTTGAGGTCGGGGTGGACCCTGAGAACCCCGGGCATCGACCGGACCAGAGCGATGCGATCGCGTACAGGAACGACGTGGCCGAGCGACAACAGGATCGGGTCGTTGCCGAGATCGAACCGTGCCCTGGCTCGCGCCGCATCGCCCCCGCGGAACTGCTCGGCGGTGAGCATCACGGGCGCGAACGACAGGCGGTCTGCCGAGACGCGGTACCTGGTGGCGGTGTGCTCGTACGTGCGCTTGTCCACGGCGATCCACTGGGTGCTCCGCCTCGCCAGAGCTGGTCGGACGGTGAGCAACTCGCCCAGACCGAGGATGCGATCGGCGACGGCGTTCGTGTGTCTGATGGCCGAGTGAACACTCACGACCACCGGAACCTTGGCACGTCGCGCGGCGATGGCGGCCCGCCAGGACAGGTCGAAGATCTGACCGTGGATCGACACGACGTCCGGCTTCCACTCGTGGATCAGTTGGTCGAGCACCCGACTCGCTCCCCGACGGAGCACCGGGATCGCGTAGTTGAACGCGATCTCGCCGGGCGACACCCACCGGGCGTCGAGGCGCGTGACATCCGGATCCTCGGCGATCGGCCCCGCGCTCGCCGGCGGGAGCGTGGTGACCACACGGACGAGGTGACCACGAGCCTTCAACTCGCCGACGAGATCGGCCGTGAAGTGGGAGCTGCCCGTCGTCAGCGGTGGGTACAGGGCGTTGACGATCAGGACGCGCATCGGGCTCTCTTCCGCGTGACAAGGACGGGCTGGTCCCCCAATGATGGCCTCGTCATGTCGGCTCGACCGCCAGTTCCGCTGCCACGTCTGCGCGGCGACGCTCGGCCTGTGCAGCGAGGAAGGCGCCGAGTCGCGCCTCGGCTGTCCGGTCGTCCTCGGCCCACCAGATCGGATGCGTCACGAGATGGAGAGCGCGCCCCTCTCGCACTGCGACGCGCTCGTCCGGGGGGCCGTACCGCCAACGACCCGTCGAGTCGGTGCAGTACTCCGTGGAGTGGATGAAGAACGGTTCATAGGTGTGTGGCCACGGAGCGGTGAGTTCCGGACCCGACCCGATCAGCGATGGCAGCGGCCGATGGAAGCTGACACCGATGGGCTCGGCTCCGGATGCCTCACCGACCAGGTCGATCTCGCGTCGACATGCCTCGTTCAGGCCATCGAGGCCTCGTTCGGGATACACCGTCGCGTCGAAGTGCAGGCCGATGCGGTGGCCGAGCCCGACGATCTCGGCGAGAGCTCGGCGGCTCTCTCCGGAGAGCACGTTGTAGAACGGACTCGTCGTCAGCACGTAGTAGTCGGTGGAGATCCCGTGGTCCGCCTCTCGGCGGGCCATCTCCACCGCAGGGGCGAGTGCGAGATCGACATCGTGGCGGAGCATCACCCATGACTCGGTGGGAGACGGCATCCGATCCGGCCGGTCGAGGTGCCGGAGTTCGTAGCCCTTCGCCAGCAAGTCGTCGACGAACGCGAGGTACGCGGTGTACGTGAACTTCACCGCTCCCCCGAATCCGCCGCAACAGCAGTCCCGTCGATGCGGCCGCGGCCAAGATCCCGATGGAAGTGGACGCGCACGATCTCAGTCCCGCTGACGGAGAACCCGCGCCGGGTTGCCGACGGCGATGACACCAGCCGGGACGTCCTTCGTCACGACCGCCCCGATACCGACCATCGCGTTCGCACCGATCTCGATCTGGTCGCGGATCGTCACCTGCGGACCGATCCACGCGGTCGCTCCGATTCGAACGCTGCCACTCACCTCCGCCCCGGCGATCACGAACGCGCCCCGCCCGATCCATGCATTGTGAGCGATGAAGACGTGGTCGTCGATCTTCACGTGGTCCTCCACGACGGTGTCATCGAGCGTCCCGCGAGCGATCGACACGAGTGCACCGATCTCGACGTCACTCCCGATCTGAACCGCCCCGACGTGGGGGATGCGGACCGGCGTGTCACCGTCGTACTCGAACCCGAAACCCGGGTCACCGATCACGGTGTTGGGCTTGATCTTGGTGCGTTCCCCGACCTTGCATCGCCGACGGATCACCACGTGTTCACCGACCACCGTGTCGTCGCCGATGGCCACGTCGTCCTCGATCACGGCGTACGCCCCGATCGTCACCCGCTGTCCCAGGCGCACCGACGAGGCGACGATCGCGGTCGGATGAACTCCGTGAGGTGGTTGCTCGGCGAAGAACGTCGCCAGCACCCGGGCGAAGTCGAGGCGGGGTCGTTCGGAGGCGATCACGGTCGCACGGGGAAGCGATTGCGGGTCGACGTCCGTCACGACCACGACGTCGTCGATCGGCTGTACCACGGCCAAGAGATCCGCACGAGCGGCGGACACGAAGACGATGGCGCCAGCCGATGCCGACGCCGCCGATGCCGGGCGGTGCACCCTCCGCGGAGGTCCGTGATGGCGGAGGCCGAGCACCTCGGCGACTTCGTGCGAGTTCAACTCCACATCGGATCCGGTCATCGGGCGTCGCCTCCTCGCGCTCGTCGATGGTCACCGATCACGGTGCCGTCGCGTTCCTCGAATTCGTCGGGCCACTCGACGAGGTCCTCCGTGTCGGGCCCGGCGGGTTCGTCACGCTCGCCGTGCTCGTCGTGCTCGACAGGCCCACGGTGCGGGGCGTCGTCACCTGTTTCCGTCCCCACGTCATCCGGTTCGAGCGCGGCGGCGCCGTCGACTCGAGCAGGGGCCGACACCCACCGGCTGCGCCGCTGAAAAAGAAGGAAGCCGAGGCCGGGGATGAGCAGGTAGGCCGCGAAGAGGGACGCGATCATGTACCGAGCGTCCTGCGCCGGGTTGACGACGAAGAGGCTCGCTTGCTGAGCGAGCATGGGCGCGATCGGCGCCAACCAGATCACGGATCTCCGCCGAACGGCAAGGAGCACGGCGATGACGTACGTCGGGTAGATCCAGGTGGCAGCGCGCCAGGTCAGCCAATGCCAGGTCCGCAGGTCCCATGTCCGCAGGATGTCGAGGGCCAGCTCGTTCGCGTCGTCGATGAGTGGGTCGGTCGAGAGCTGCAGGGCGTTCGGATCGATGCCGGCGCTCACGGTGTACATCACGCTGATGGAGTCGTGGACGGACATCGGCCGCCACGCGATCGAAGCGGCGCAGACGTGCTGGCCCAACACCGCGCCGGGCTGTTCTCGGAGCACCTCCCACCACAGATCGACGACCTCCTCGCGGCGGTCGCCGAGCACGTCGGTGTCCAACGGCTGGCCGTAGACCAAGAAGTCCAGCGTGTAGCAGTCGGCGCCTGCGAGCCATCCGTCGAGCGGAAGCATCGACGACATGAGTTCGAGATCATCGGGTTCGAAGGTCTCGGGATGCGATTCGTAGACGTTCGCGATGTCGCTCGCCATCCATGCGACCGGAAGCCAGGCCGGCGCAGCCTCGACACCGGCAACTTGGTAGCCGGCAACCCTGACGACCCCGAACGTCATCATGGCGCCGGCCAGCACGATGAGGACCGGGCGACGGACAGGACGACCGAGGAAGAAGATCGTCGCGAGTCCGATGGCGACCACGACGAGCAGACCGTTCTGGCGGAAGAACATCGCGAACGTCGCCGCGACGTAGAGCATCCTGAGTTCGTAGACGTTCGGGGCGCCGTCGAGCCGTGCGCCGACGAGGCGGAGGATCGACGCCAGGACGAGGAGAAGGCATGCGGTGTAGGGCACGTCCTTCCACATCTGGACGCTGAACGCACCGACCGTCGGTTGACACACCGCGATGATGGTGACGGGCCAAACGAACCATCGCGGGACGCCGAGTCGGACCAGCGCCCGACCGATCTCACAGAATGCGACGGCGAGGAGGAGGATCTGTCCGACGATCAGGAGCCATGGGCTCCCGACGAGGAGCGAACTCGCCCACGCCAGGCTGACGTAGAGCGGAGAACCGCCATCGACGACGCGATCCTCCGTGGCCTGCTTCCAGATCGCGAGCGAATCGTTGGTCATCACGGCCGGGTGGAACGCGACGAACCAACCCATCATGGGCAACGACAACGCCACGGGCGCCGCGACCCATCGCCCGAACCGACGGAGTGCTGCCAGCACTCTGTCGCCGATCATGACCGTCGGCACCTCGGCTCGTTGGGTACCGCCGAGATCTCCGACTCCGTCGCAGGCGTCACCAGCGGATCGATCCTCGGCCGACCCCGTCGGAGCGGTCATGACGACGACGCCACCTCGGTTCCGTCGGTGTCGACGCCACCGACGACCATTGGTGACAGCGCGGCTGTCGCCGCTCGAGTAGGGCGGACGACGACGGGAGTCGGCACGTCGACCGGTTCGACGGCGACCGTGGCGACGGGGACGGACCCTGAGGTGGGAGCGGCTGCAGCGGCGACGCGGCTCATCACCGAGGCGGCCACCAGGCCGGCGCCCAGCGACACGGACCGGGACCGGCTGCGCCTCGGCACGATCCCGCCCGCGATCGCTGCAGGAACAACCAGCGGTGCGAGCC
The DNA here is from genome assembly GCA_036736065.1 of Ilumatobacteraceae bacterium. Taxonomy (GTDB): domain Bacteria; phylum Actinomycetota; class Acidimicrobiia; order Acidimicrobiales; family Ilumatobacteraceae; genus VFMC01. The sequence goes on along the minus strand of DAINND010000050.1, from coordinate 3,905 downwards.
GCGACCGGGTCCCCTCGAGCGAACGAGCGACGTTCTCCACGATCAGCCCGATGGCCACCGATGAACTCAACATCGGGTTGACCGCCGTACCGAGGACCGGCGCACGGAACGCCATGGCTCGCCCGACAGAGGCAGCGAGGGCGACGCCGACGGCGGCCGATCCCGTGGCGACAGACCGGCGATCTCGTCCGACCGCACCCCCGACCACGTCTGCCGAGGCGGCGACCACCACGGCGGCGGCCGACCCGGGACTCGCCGCGCCCGCGAGACCGGCAGCGGCGAGACGAATCGGCAGCGCCGCACCAGCCGGCAACCGTGGCACGTCGGCGGCGAAGACGGAAAGGGCCATTGCGCCGACGACGCCCGCCCGATCAGCCCGGCGACCGGCGGTGAGGAGCGCCGTCGCACCGCCGGCCCCGCCGGAAACCCGACGTGTGCGTCCGTCATCGGACGCCGCCGCCCACGCGGTGGCGGCGAGCCCCGCGGCAAGGCCACCCCCGTGGCGACGAGCCGCCACGCCGACGACGCCAGCCGCGCCGATCGCTCCGGCGATCTCGCGCAGCCGCCGCGGACGGTCGACGCTCGGACCCGTCGCCGGTAGAACCGCGCGAACGGTGACTGTGGCAGTGAGATCGTCGCGTCCCAGGATCTCGGACCAGGTCGTCATCGCCGCATGCCAGTTGGTGGTCCGGAGGTCCAGATCCTGTGGTCGGCGATCGTTGAGGGACGCAACGTCGCCACGGCGGTAGAAGTCGAACCGGCGCGGCGCGATCGGGTGGGTGACGGACGCTCCGTCGAGTCGATACTCCAACCGGTACGCACCGCGCCCTTCGGCGGTGACGTGCAGCGACGTGCAGACCTCGTCCACCCGTGCCCGCTCGACAGCGTGCACCGTGGCGACGGCGCGTCCAGTCAGGAGCATCAGATGCCGGAGTGCGGCATCCTTCATCGGCCGACCTCGGCGGTCGTGGGTGGGGCGAGCGACGCCGCGAGGTCCACCAGTTCTTCGTACGTCAACTGCTGCAACTGCCGGTGCAGCCCACCACGTGCGAACAACTTGGCTCGCTGCAGCATCGGTCGGAGGTACCGGGCCGAGATCGTGATCTCCGGGAAGCTCCCGTACATGCAACCGCTGCACGCCCTGGCGACGGTTCGCGCCTCGGCGAACATGGCGCGTTCGCCGTAGCGCTTCGGGAAGTCAGGGGCGTACACGGAGAACCTGTTGCCGAGCCGGTAGTCGCAGCAGACCGACATGTCCCCGTTGGGCTGGATCGCGAAGTAGAGGTTCGGGCTGTCACACGCATCGTCGTTACGGCGCCGCCAGCGAATCGGCTGACGACTCACATATCGATAGATGTCGTCGAGATACTCGTCGGAGTCGTACAGGTTGAACCCTTCCGACTTCATCGCTCGCACCCGCTCGAGCACCTCCCGCACACGGGGAAGGTCCGACGTCTGGAACACCATCGAGGGGTCGTAGGACGAGAAGCTCCGCGGCGACGTGGTCGGCGTTTGGTGCGCCGGCACCAGAGACACCCACCATCCGATGCGGGTCGCGAACTCGATGACCGGGATGATCTGGTCGATGTTGCTCGGCGCGAGGACACAGCCGAACGCGCAGAAGGCATCGTTCGGGAACGTCGCGTTGATGTGCGCGACTCGCCGGATCGCATCGTGCCACGATCCTTCGAAACCGCCGTTGATGCGCTCCTGAAGTGCCGGCTGGAGCGTGTCGAGGGAGATCGAGATGTCGTGCGCTCCGATCTCCACCATTCGGTCGAGTTGATCGAGCGTCGCGAACCCGTTCGTCTGCAGACGAGGGTGGACCCCGTTGCGAACGAAGGCAGCGGCGATGTCGACGATGTCGGTTCGAATGAACGGCTCGCCGCCGGTGAGCAGCACGATCGACGTGCCGATCGCGGCCAGGTTCTCCGCGATTCGTTCCGCCTGTTCGGTGGTGCACTCCTCCTGGTCCGCGTTGGCGAAGATGACGTTGCACTGCTCGCACTTGAGGTTGCACCGTGCGGTCACGTAGTACTGCACGTAGAGCGGCGTCTGGTGCGTGAGCACGGACGACGCCAGCGGTGCCAGTCCGCCTTCGAAGAACCCCACCGTCAGCCTTCCTTCCTCGCCACGATCGCGATGTTCCAGCACCACCAGCGCAGGGGCGGAACGAATCGCAGGATCGTCCGATCGATGCGATGGGAGATGCGCAGGAAGCGTTCGTGGCGGTTCTGCGTCTCGATCACCAGCTTCCAGTAGCGGTCCTCTGATGGATGGATCCGATCGATGACGAGGAACTTGACGAAGATGAGGAGTGACGTGAGCCAGAACGTCCGCGTCTCGATCGAGGAGAAACGATTGCGGATCGTTTCCACGTCGGCCCGACGGATCGGGTGTTCGTCGACGGTACGGACCTCCGTTGCCATACGGCGGTAGATCTGGATCGCAGGGTTGTACAGCAACGGGTCCCAGAACGCGGCCACGCCACCCGGCTTGAGCACGCGATGCACCTCATCGATGCACTTCGCTATGTCCACGTGGTGGAGAAGGTTCGCCGCGTACACGACGTCGTACTCGTCGGCGGGCAGCGCTGACAGATCGGTAGCGCTCGCGACGACCGTGTGGATCGTGCAGCCGCGGAGCTCCGCGACCTTGCGCGCGACCTCCAGCATGCCGGGTGACAGATCACTCGCGGTGACGGCCGCGCCGCGAGTCGCGAAATGCGCTGCACCTTCGCCGAGGCCGCACCCGAGGTCGAGAACCTTCTTGCCCTTGAGGTCCCCGAGGCGCTCGTCGATCCACGACGTCTCCGGGCAACCCAGCGGCGTCCAGTGTCCTTCGACATCGACGCTGGCTGGATCGACGCCGGCGGCCCAGCCGTCGTGGAACTCACGTTCGCGTTCGTTCTGGGTCGTCTCGCTGCTCACGTCTGCAGTTCCTTCTCCTGGAGTTCAGGGCTGGAGGGGGGTGTGGCTCGGAACGAGGAGGACACCGTCTCTTCCACGAGGTACAACGGTCGACCACGCACTTCGTCCTGGATGCGGTGGACGTAGCCGCCCACGATCCCGACCGAGGCGATGACGAGCCCTGCCAGGCCCGTGTTCAGCCAGGCCATCCATACTAGGCCGGGCACCGAGACGCTGGTCGTCGCGACGACACCCGCGACGGCTGCGCCCAGGACCGCGAGACCGAACAGGGCGACACCGAGCGCTTGGATCGCACGGATCGGCATCACGGAGAACGAGAAGACGGCGTTGGCTGCGAACGCGAGCATCCGCTTCAACGGGTACTTCGTGTCGCCGGCGAATCGGACGTCGCGGTCGTAGTCGAACGGCTCCGAGCGGAAACCGGTCCACGGCACCATCCCACGGAGGAAGCGGTTGTGCTCGCGCATGTTCCGCAGCGCATCGGCCGCGAAGCGATCCATGATCCGGAAGTCCCCGGTGTTCAGAGGAATGTCCAGACCGGACATGCGACGGATGAGCCGATAGAAGCCGATGGCCGTGAACTTCTTGAACCGCGTCTCCCCGGGCCGTGCTCGTCGTCGGCCGTAGACGACGTGCGCTCCCTGGTCGAGCATCTGGCGCAGCATCGACGGAAGGAGTTCGGGGGGGTCCTGCAGATCGCCGTCGATGATGGCGATGTGTGTCCCTTCGGCGATGTCCAGGCCGGCGGTGACGGCGAGTTGGTGGCCGAAGTTCCTCGCCAGCAGCACCGCCGTGACCCAGTCGTGCTCCTCGGCGACCGATCGCAGGATGGTTCGCGATCCGTCCCGCGAGCCATCGTCGACGTACACGACCGAGAGATCAAACCACGTGGCGTCGCGGCGGACCTCCGCGAGACGTCGCTGCATCTCGGGGAGGCACTCCTGCTCGTGGAAGATCGGCACGATGACGCAGAGG
>DAINND010000049.1:0-13242 GCA_036736065.1 Ilumatobacteraceae bacterium | reverse complement strand
CCACGGCGTGCACGCCGAGCCGACCACCTTCGGCGCCAAGGTCGCCCTGTGGGCGTTGCAGGGCGAGCGCGACCGCGAGCGCCTGCGCGCCGCGCGCCGCGCCGTGAGCGTGTGCAAGTTGAGTGGTGCTGTCGGCACGTACTCGAACATCGACCCCGCGGTCGAGCGCTGGGTGGGGGAGCGGCTCGGGCTCACGCCGGTGCCGGCCACCCAGGTGATCGCCCGCGACCGCCATGCCGAGTACCTCTACGCCTGCGCGTCCGTCGGCTCGACGATGGAGTTGATCGCCGTGGAGTTGCGCCACCTGCAGCGCACCGAGGTGCGTGAGGCGATGGAGGGCTTCAAGGTCGGCCAGAAGGGCGCGTCGGCGATGCCCCACAAGCGCAACCCGATCTCGGCCGAGACGATCAGCGGGCTGTCACGTGTGCTGCGCGGCAACCTGCAGGCCGGCCTGCAGGATGTCGCGCTCTGGCACGAGCGCGACATCTCGCACAGCTCGGTCGAGCGGGTGGTGCTGCCCGACTCGTCGTTGCTCGCGCACTACGTGCTGCGCCGCGGCCAGCGCCTGCTCGCCGGCCTGCAGGTCGACGCCGAGCGGATGCGCGCCAACCTCGAGTCGAGCCACGGCCTGGTGTTCAGCCAGGGTGTGCTGCTCGCCCTCGTGCAGGCCGGGTTGCAGCGCGACGAGGCGTACCGCATCGTGCAGGCGGGTGCGATGCGCGCGTGGGACGAGGGGCGCGACTTCCGGGCGCTCGTGGAGGCCGACCCGGCGGTCGCCGCCCTCGGTGCGGCGGTCCTCGACGAGGCCTTCTCGCTCGATCGCGTGCTCGAGCACGCCCAGCGAGCCGTCGATGCGCTCGACGACATCATCGTCTGAACGAGTCGATCGACGGGAGTGAAGCCGCCGTCGATCAGTCCATGTGCGGCCGCGTCGGTCGCCGTTGAACGTCAGCTCGCGCGGCTGATGCCGGCTGCCTTCAGCACCGATGCCTCGACACCGACGTCGCGCCACGTTGCATAGGAGATGCCCTGGCGCTCGCTGTACGACTTGGCCACGGCGATGAAGGCCTCCTCGAGCGCAGCGATGTCGACACCGCTGTCGAAGCTGGCGAGCTCGGCCTGCAGGTTGCGCCGCTCCTGCAGCAGTCGCAGCTCCTCGATCGGGTCGGCCTCGACGAGTTCCTCCTCGATGCGCTCGAGGCGGGCGGTGATCGTCTCAGCGGTCCGCTTGCGGCCGCGACGAGGCTTGTTGTTGCGCAATGCCTCGAGGTACTCGCGCACGGCACGACCCTCGGTGCGACCGACAGCCATCGCCTTCTTCTGGTCGTTCGACAGCGGATTTTTGGGGCCCTTCTTTGCCATAGGTCTAGATGTATAGCAGGACATGTCGTAGTGGACAACAATCGCGCCCATTGTCTTCAAATCGGGGACTTCGGCCACCACGGCGCCGGCCGGTAGCGTCGCCGACATGGATCTCGGCGCACTGTTCGACCTCGAGCCTCACGGCCCCGACACGCTGGTCGGTGTCGGTCCGCAGTACTCGTGGGGAGGGCTGTACGGCGGCCAGATCGTCGCCCAGGCACTGCGCGCCGCGGCCTCCACGGTCGACGCGCACAAGCTCCCCCACTCGCTGCGCGCCTACTTCATCCGTCGCGGCGACAACACCCAGCCCATCCGCTACGAGGTCGACCGCATCCGCGACGGCAGCAGCTTCTGCACCCGGCGCGTGGTCGCCCGCCAGTCCTTCGGCGCCATCTTGAACCTCGAGTCGTCGTTCCAGGCCCACGAAGAGGCCGCCGACATCACCACCGTCACCATGGCGCGCGAGCTGCCCGGCCCCGACGAGCTCGAGCCGTCGTCGTGGATCGACGTGGTCGACCAGCGCCGGGTGCCCGCCCGCGCCCTGGGTGACGCCGGCCGGGCCGGCACCGGGCGCACCGCGATGTGGATGAAGGTCACCGCACCGCTGGCCGACGACCCGCTCCTGCACCGCTGCTGGCTCGCCTATCTCTCCGACGACCTGCCGACGGTGAGCGTGCTGCGCACCATCGCGGCCCACGAGGGGCATCAGCTCGACGGTGACGACGGGCCCTACGAGGGCTTCTTCAGCGCCAGCCTCGACCACACGGTGTGGTTCCACCGGCCGCTGCGCGCCGACGAGTGGCACCTCTACGACATGAGCTGCCACGGCTACGTCAACGGCCGCGGCGTCACCGTCGGCCACGTGTTCACCGCCGACGGGACCCACGCTGCGACCGTCGCCCAAGAGGTGCTCGTCCGGCGCTCGCGCTAGTCGCGCCGCGAGCGGCGACCCGGCTACGGTCGGCGCCATGGACCTGCCCTCGCTCGACCCCGCCCGCGCCGCGCTGCGCGACCACGTCCTGCGCCACAGCCTCAAGCGCGGCGACTTCACCCTCAAGTCCGGGGCGACGAGCAGCTGGTTCCTCGACACCAAGCAGACCGCCTGCCGACCCGACGGGATGCTGCTGATGGCTGAGGTGGCGCTGTCGCTCATCCCCGAGGACGCGCAGGCCATCGGCGGGCTGACGATCGGTGCCGACCCCGTGGCCTACGCAGTGGCGGCGATCGGCGCGACGCGCGGACGCCAGCTGCGCAGCTTCACGGTGCGCAAGGAGGCCAAGGACCACGGCATCACCGGGCGCATCGCCGGCGCGCTCGAACCGGGCGACCGGGTGGTCATCACCGAGGACACCGTCACCCGGGGCACCTCGATCATGGAGGCCGTCGAGGTGGTGCGCGCCGTCGGCGCAGAACCGGTGCTGATCACGGTGATCGTCGACCGCGGTGGCACGTGCGCAGCGATGGCCGAAGCGGCGGGCATCCCGTTCGTGCCGATGCTGACCGCACCCGACCTCGGCTTCGGCTACGGCACCTGACGCCGCTCGCGTGTCGACATCGGGCCGCTGCGGGGCCCGAAGTCGACGCGCGCAGGTCGCGACGAGGCTCAGTCGACCACGGTGGCGCCGGCAGGTAGCTCCGCGAGGAGCGTGTCGCTCACCCAGCAGCGGGTGAGGTGCAGGGTGCTGCGGATGCGGACCACCCGCTTGGGCTCGTCGAGGCCCCGGCCGCACATGCTCAGCGCAGCCTTGATGCAGTCGTCCTCGGTGGGCAGCACCATCGGCATGCGGCTGCGTCGGGCACCGGCCGCGCCGGCGGTGAAGCAGTTGACGTAGGTCTTCTGCCAGTCGACCTGCACGGCCACCGACGCGGGCACGAAGCCGGCGAAGCCGATTCCGAGCACGTTGCCACCCGAGACCGGCGTGATGCCGAGCAGCACGATCATCGACACGTCCGGTCGTTCGAGGTCGGCGAGGCCGGGCACCCAGAACCTCCCGGTGACGTTCGGGTCCATGGTGGTGCCGCTGATGTCCTTGCCGCCCTGCTCGACGATCAGCACGTCGATCCGGTCGAACGGCAGCGCCGGCACCAGGGCGCGGGCCTCGTCGGTGAGCGCTTCCTCCGCCGGCCCGCCGACATCGGTGGATGTCAGGGCGCGCACCGTCACCACGTCACCGCTGGTCGACTCGAGCGACGACACCCCGCCGAGCAACCGCCCCGTCGCGCGCAAGGCCTCGATGCCGGCCATCAGCCGGTCGCGCATCTCGGTCGGACCGCACGAGTGGATCTGAGCCGCACCGGGTTGCTTGCCGAAGCCGACCACGGCCATCTTCGTGCAGCCGCTCTCGATCGGGCCCTTGAAGCAGGTGTGCGGCTTGACGCGGTTGACCGGCAGGATCCGGTCGGCGCTCGCCGCGTTCGTGTCGAGGTAGATCGGCATCCCGGCCGGGGTGCGGGCCACTTCGACGGTGTCCATCGTCGCCCGGATCTCGGCGCCGATCGCGTCCTCGGTCATGCCGAGCGACTCGAGCATCACGCGTTGCCCGGCAGCGCTCGCACCTCCGTGGCTGCCCATCGCCGGCACCACGAACGGCTCGGCGCCGAGGGCGCGCAGACCGCTGATGGTGCCACGCAGCATCGCCACCCGCTCGGTGAGGCCACGGCTGCCCGCGCCCACCGCCACGGTCATGCCAGGAGTGACGGCGCCGGCGAGCACCTCGACCACCTGCTGGTGGGCCGCAGCGGCCACGTCGGCCCCCGGCTCGGGCAGCGGCACGGGCAGCGTGATCTCGTGCAGGTCGGGCACGATGAGGTCGGGATGGAACGGCAGATGCACGCCGTCGACGAGCTGTTGCCAGTTCCCGGAGGCCGAGGGCTCTGCCATGCCCGCCACCGTAGCCCCGGCGGCGACGGCAGTGGAGGGGTCAGTGCGAGGAGGCGTCCGCACCCAAGTGGCCGTCGACGATGGTGACGGTCCGGTCGGCGTAGTGGGTCATGCGTGTGTCGTGGGTGACGATCACCGCCGCAGTGCCACGGCTGCGCATCTCGTGCTGGATCAGGTCCATCACCTGCTCGCCGAGCTTGGTGTCGAGCGCCGAGGTCGGTTCGTCGAACAGCACCAGCGCCGGGCCGTTGAACAGTGCGCGGCCGATGGCCACGCGCTGGCGCTCGCCGCCGCTCAGCTGGCTGGGCAGGTTGCCGGCCCGGTGGGCGAGGCCGAGCTCGCCGAGCAGCTCACTCGCCCGGGCCTTGGCCGCCTTGCGGCTCATCGCGCCGGAGCCGCCGAGCTCGTTCACCACGAGCAGGTTCTCCTCGGCGGTGAGGAACGGCACGAGGTTGACGCTCTGGAACACGAACCCGACCGTGGTCCGGCGGAACTCGGTGAGCTCTCGCGGCGTGCGCGCGCTGATGTCGTGGCCGCCGACCACGACCGTGCCCGAGGTGGGGGTGAGCAGGCCGCCGGCGATCGACAGCAACGTGGTCTTGCCGGAGCCCGACGGGCCGAGCAGGGCGACGATCTCGCCGCGGCCGACGGTGAGGTCGGCGTGGTCGACGGCGACGACCTCGGAGTCACCGCTCGCGTAGACCTTGCGGACGGCGTGCATCTCGAGCGCCGGTCCGGCCGTGGCGGATGCGCTGCCGGTCCCGGCATCGCCCGGTGTCGTGACAGGGGTGGTGGTCATGAGGCACTCCCGATGGCCGAGGCCGGATCGATGCGGATGACGCGCCGCAGCGAGATGGCGCTGCCGAGCACGGCGGCCACCACGAGGGCGACGAGGGTGAACGCGAAGCGGCCCGTCGTGAGCTGCAGCGGGATGCCGGCGGGCAGGGCGGCGCCTGCCAGCAAGGCGAGCAGCGAGCCGAGCAGGAAGGCGATCAGCGCCACGGTGACGGCCTGGGCGACGACACCGCCGAACAGGGTGCGGGTGCGCGCGCCGACGGCCTTGAGCACGCCGTACAGCGCTGTGCGCTCGAGAGTGAGCAGTGAGAAGAACAGGCCGACCACGGCGAGCACGACGGCGATCGTCGAGTAGATGATCGCGCTGAACGTCGCGTTCTGCTCGCGCACGCCCGGCAGCGCGGTGACGGCCTCGTCGCGGGTCAGCGTCGAGGTGGCGCCGGCGGTGGCGCCGTCGATGGCCCCGGCGAGGTCGCCGGTGCCGCTCACCACCAGCACCTGCACCACGTCGTCGGCCACGAAGGCATCCGGCCGGTTGGCGTTCTGGGTGGCGCGCCACGTGTCCAGGTCGACCCACAGCCCGCCCTGCAGCAGGTAGTTCGTGTCGTCGACGAAGCCGTCGACGACGATCGGTGAACGCGCCGGGCCGACCAGGATCGTGTCACCCAGGTCGACCCCTGCGTCGCGCAGTCGCTCATCGGCCCACGCCCGACCGGCTGCCGGCACGTCGGGCACGCCACGCGGAGGGGTCTCGAAGCCGATGACCGCCACATCGGCGATCTCGTCATTGCCGGGGACTTCGCCGCCGAGCAGCAACACCCCGAGCCCGCCGACCTCGGAGACGCCGTCGACGCCCTCCACCACCGAACGCAGCTCGCCGTCGATGCGGCTGCGCAAGAACGAGTCGCGGGCGTTCGACGAGTAGACGATGACGTCGGCCTGCTGGGCGCGGATCGCACCGGTCGAGCCCAGGTAGAGGCCGTCGAGCAGGCCGCCGAGCAGCAGCAGCAAGAGCGTCAGGAAGGTGAGCACCACCGTCGCCACGGTGAACCGGCTCGGCCGGCGGCGCAGCTCGCGCAGTGCGAGGCCCATCAGACCTGCACCCCCGTGCCGCTGACGGCTGCGATGGGGTCGATGCGCAGCACCCGGCGAACGGCGGCGAACGAGGTGAGCAGCGCCAGCACCAGCACCACCACGACGGTCGTGATCACCGGGCCGGGCTCGGGGCGCACACCGAGGGAGTTGGTCGCCCCCGAGCTGAGTGCGAACAAGATGGTGGCGATCACGCCGCCGCCGAGCACGACGAGCACCACCTGGGTGAGCAGGGCCCGCACGAGCGGCCCGGCAGGTGAGCCGATGGCGCGCAGCAGCGTGAGCGAGTTGGCCTTCTGGAACGTCACGATCAGGAAGAACAGGCCGGTGACGAGCGGGATCACGAGGTAGAAGAGCAGCAGGATCACGTTGAAGCTCTGCCGCACGCTGGCCACGCCCGGCGACTCGTCGACCGCCTGCTGGCGGGTGAGGGCCTCGGTGCCGGGCACGGCGGCGGTGATCGCCGCAGCGACCTCGGCGCTCGACGCGCCTTCCGCCACCGCCACGGCCATCACGGTGGGCAGCACCACTGCGGCGTCGGGGTTGACGGTCCGCTTGGCCGCCTCGTACGACGCGTAGTCCGTGAACAGCACCGGCGCCACGGAGTAGTTGATGTCGCGGGCCAGGCCGACCACGGTGAACACGACCGGCTCGACCTCGGCGCCGGGGCCGACGAGCACGGTCACCTCGTCACCGATGTCGAAGCCGTCGGCGGCGTTGCGGCTGCTCGCCACGGCTTCGAACCCGCCTGCGGGCAAGCGGCCCTCCACCAGGGTGGTCGGCGCCCCGGGCCCGTCGAGCACGTAGCCGAACACGACGGCGTCCTGCTCCGCGCCCCCGGCCAGCACGGTGAAGGTGTCTTCGCCGAGCGGCTCGGCGACGGCCACTCCCGGCACCGCGCCCACGGCTGCCTGCTGCTCGGGCAGGATGATCGATCCCTCGAGGTTCTTGCGGGCTTGTGCGTTGTAGACGAGCACGTCCGCCGACTGGTGCTTGAGCGCTCCGATGAACTGCTCGATCAGCCCGCCGGAGAGCGCCTGCTGGAAGAGGATCAGGTAGATGAGCAGGCCGACCGCCCCCGTCAGCAGACCGAAGCGCGTCTTCGCGCGGCGCATCTCCGTGAGGGCGAGGTTCACCCTCCGAGCGTCACACGCCGCCGGTGCCCGACGCCAGTCGCGCCCCATAGGCGGTGACGATGGGAGCCAACTCCGCCGGTGCTGCCCCGTGCAGGATCACCCCGTCCGCGCCGAGCTCGAGCTGGCGGACGACCGCGGCCGCGACCTGCTCGGGCGTGCCGTAGCCGGCCGGCGCCAACCACTCGTCGGGGATCAGCGTGGCGACGTGCTCGAGCTCGGCCGTGGTGGCCTTGCCGTCGAGCGCGCCGCGGAAGCCGGCGACGAAGGGATCGGCGCGGAAGCGGGCGAGCACCTCGGGGTCCCAGCCGTTGGTGCGCACCATCAGATCGCCGTAGGCCTGCAGATAGGTGGCGAGGCGCCCGACGGTCTTCTTCAGCCGGACGTCCTCGGGGAGCCAGTCGCCGATGGTCGCGAGGCAGCTCCACACCTTCACCGTCGCCGGGTCGCGACCGGCCTGCTCGGCCGAGCCCTTCACCGTGCGCACGCAACGCTGCAGGGTCTCGTCGGTGAAGAAGGTGTGCAGCAGCACCTCGTCGAACGCCCGTCCGGCGAGACGCAGGCTCTGCGGGCCGAACGCGCTGAGCAGCAGCGGGATGTCCTCGCGGAAGTCCGGGTCGAGGGCGAGCACCGGCCAACGGCCGGCGGGCCCGTCGTGGCCGAGCACCACCTCGCCGTGCCAGAGCCTGCGCATCAGCCCGGCGAAGTCCTCCATCTGTGCCGTGGTGATGCGCGGGAGGCCGAACGCGTCGAACATCCGGTCCATGCCCCGTCCGAGGCCGAGCACGAACCGTCCGCCGGTGAGGCGGTGCATGGTGGTGGCGTAGCTGGCCGTCACGATCGGGTGGCGGGTGTTGTGGTTGGTGACGCCCGTGGCGATGCGCATCGAGTCGGTGACCGCGCCCGCCACGCCGCTGATGGTGGCGATCTCCTTGATGTTGAACCGCTCGCTGAGGAACACCGTGCCGAGGCCGAGCGCCTCGCCGTCGCGGCACTCGTCGATGAGGTCGGCGGGCGACTTCGGCGCGCCGGCGAGGCCGTAGAAGCCGAGCTCGGGGAAACGTGGCGACATGGTGCGTCCTTCGGGGTGGGCGGGTGCCCCGACGCTACGTAGTGGTGGGGTGCCGACGTGCAGTCGGGCCGCACGATGTGCGCCGTCGAGGGCCAGCGGTCATGCTGGCCACATGCGCGAGCTCCGTGGTGCCGTGGTTGCTGTCGTCGGGGCCACCGGCGGGCTGGGACAGGCGATCGTCGCCGACCTCACCGGCCGTGGCGCGGTGGTGATCGGCGCCGGACGCAGCGGCCCCGATGTGGTGCTCGACATCCGCGACCCGGACGCGGGTGACGCGCTGGTGCGTGCGGCGACCGCGGCCCATGGCCGGCTCGATGGCGTGATCGACGCCGCCGGCATCGTCGCCTTCGGCGACCTGGCGGCCACCGACCCGGTGGTGGTCGAGGAGCTGTTCCTCGTCAACGCGCTCGGGCCGCTGTGGCTCGCCCAGCGGGTGCTGCCCACCCTCGCCGAGTCGTCCGGCTTCTTCGCCGCGATCACCGGCGTGGTCGCCGAGCAGGCATTCCCGGGCATGGTGAGCTACGGGGCATCGAAAGCTGCGCTGTCGCACGCGCTCGCCGGGCTGCGCCGCGAGGCGCGACGGTCAGGGGTGCACGTCCTCGACGCCCGGCCCCCGCACACCGAGACCGGCCTGGCCACCCGGCCGCTGGCCGGCACGGCGCCGCGCATGGCAGTGGGCCTCGACCCTGCGGCGGTCGCGGCGCGCATCGTCGACGCGATCGTCGCCGACGAGGCCGAGGTGCCGTCGAGCGCGTTCGGCTGCGCCGCCCGGAAACCGCTGCGGACGCCCCCGGGCATCGGGGTACCGTGGCGGCGATGACGTCGATCCACCTGCGCCCGATGACCGCGGACGACTTCGAGCAGGTGCACGCCGTCCAGCTCGTCGCCAACGCCCACGACCGCGTCCCGGTCGTTGCCACGCTCGAGGAGCTGCGCGAGGAGCTCGACGACGCCCATGTCCGACTGGGCGACGACGTGCGCCTGGCGACCGTCGACGGGCACCTCGTCGGGTATGGCTACACCTACCACCTGCCGTCGGAGGTGAAGCTCGAGCGCTGCTACGTGTTCGGCGACGTCCTCCCCGAGTGGCGTGGGCGAGGCGTGGGCCGCGCGCTGATGGAGTGGGGGATCGGTCGGGCCACCGAGCAGCTCCGGTCGACGGGTCGCGACCTGCCCTGCGTCATCCGCGTCGACGGTCTCGACACGATCGAGTCCAGGCACCGCCTGTTCGACCGCATGGGCTTCACCTCCGTGCGCTGGTTCGAAGAGCTGCTGCGGCCACTCACCGACCTGCCGGCGCGCCGGACGGTGCCCGGGGTGCGCCTGGTGCCGTGGCCCGATGACCGCGACGAAGAGATCCGTCAGGTGAAGAACCGGGCCTTCGACGACCATTGGGGGGCCACGCCCACGAGCGAGCACCACTGGGAGCAGATGGTGCACGGCTTCGGGGCCCGGCTCGACCTGAGCTACATCGCGCTCGACGACGACGACCGGGTGATCGCGCACTGCCTGTGCAAGCGCTACCCGGACGACGACGAGCTGCTCGGCCGACGCGACGGCTGGATCGACAACCTCGGCTGCCTGCCCGAGTGGCGCGGCCGCGGCATCGCCAGCGCGCTGCTCGTGGAGTCGCTGCACGCCTTCGCCGGCGCCGGGCTCACCCACGCCTCGATCGGCGTCGACGCCGACAGCCCCACCGGTGCCAACCGGCTCTACCGGTCGCTCGGCTTCGTACCCCACCGGCGCTCGATCACCCACGAGATCGCGCTCGATCCGGCACGGTGACATCCGGCCCGAGCGGCGCGCGGAACCGTCGCCGTATCGTGGCGCGATGACCTTCTCCGTCACCCCGCTCGACGCCATCCCCGGTGTGGTCGCCACGGCCCGGCGCACCTACGACGCCGGCACCACCAAGCCCCGGTCGTGGCGGGTGGCCACTCTCACCCGCCTGCGCGAGCTGGTGGTCGCCCACGAGGCACACCTGCTCGACGCGCTCGCGGCCGACTTCGGCAAGCCGCGCTTCGAGGCGTGGGGCACCGAGATCGGGTTCGTGCTGAGCGACATCGACCACACCCTGGCCCACCTCGACCACTGGATGGCGGCGGAGAAGGTGCCGACGCCGATCGCGTTCAAGCCGGCCAGCTCGTCGATCGTCCCCGAACCGCTCGGCGTGGTGTGCGTCATCGCCCCGTGGAACTATCCGGTGCAACTGCTCCTGCTGCCGATGGTCGCCGCGATCGCCGCCGGCAACGCCGTGGTGGGCAAGCCGAGCGAGCTCTCACCTGCAGCTGCCGACGCGCTCGCCGCTCTCGTCGACGAGCTCGGCGATGCCGCCGTGCAACTGGTGCAGGGCGGGGTGGCCGAGACCACCGAGCTGCTCACCCACCGCTTCGACCACATCGTCTACACGGGCAACAGCCGTGTGGCGCGCATCGTCATGCGCGCCGCGGCCGAGCACCTCACGCCGGTCACCCTCGAGCTCGGTGGCAAGAGCCCGGCGATCGTGAGCCGCAACGCCGACGTCGAGGTCGCCGCCAAGCGCATCGCGTGGGGCAAGTTCGTCAACGCCGGCCAGACCTGCATCGCGCCGGACTACGTGCTCGTCGAGCGGCCGCTGCACGACCAGCTCGTCGCCGCGCTCGGCGAGCAGATCACCGCCTTCTACGGCGCCGACCCGCAACGCAGCCCGGACTACACGCGCATCGTCAACGATGCCCAGTTCCATCGCCTCGAGAAGTTGCTGCACTGCGGCACCGTCGCCCACGGCGGCGGGTCCGACGCCGACGAGCGCTACATCGCGCCGACCGTGCTCACCGGCATCACCCGCGACGATCCGGTGATGGGCGAGGAGATCTTCGGGCCGATCCTGCCCGTCATCGCCGTCGACTCGCTCGACGAGGCCATCAGGTGGGTCAACGCCGGTGAGAAGCCGCTCGCGCTCTACAGCTTCAGTGACGACGATGCCGACAACGACCGCGTCCTCGCCGGGGCCACCAGCGGTGGCGCCTGCGTGAACGGCACCCTGCTGCACATCAGCAACCCCAACCTGCCCTTCGGCGGCGTGGGCGAGAGCGGGATGGGCGCCTACCACGGCAAGATCGGCTTCGACACGCTCAGCCACCGGCGCGCCGTGATGACCCGGTCGACCAGGCTCGACCCGCCGCTCATGTACCCGCCCTACTCGGCGAAGAAGGAGAAGCTGATCCGTCGCGGCATGGCGCTGGCCGCCCCGCGCGACGCCGTCGCCAAGGCGAGCGGCAAGGTGCGCACCACACTGCGCCGCAGCCGCAGCCGCGTCCGCGCCGCGCCGCCGCGCGGCGGCCGGGGGCCGGTGGCCTGTGGCCGGCTCAGTCGCGGGCTGTCAGCAGCTCGACGATCACCTCGCGCAGGCGATCGATGCCCGTGCCCTTGGCCGCGCTCACCCACAGCACGTCGCGCTCGGCCACGCCGCAGGCCTTGGCCAGCTGCTGCTTGCGGCCCGCGAGGCGGGACGGCTTCACCTTGTCGGCCTTGGTCGCCACCAGCAGCGCCGGCACCTCGTTGGCGTCGAGCCAGTCGATCATCTGCAGGTCGAGCTTGGTCGGGCCGATCTCCCCGTCGAGCAGCAACAGCAGGGCGCGCAGCGGCTCGCGTCCGAGCAGGTAGCCCTCGATCATCGGCTGCCACCCGGCCCGCTCACGCTGGGGCACCTTGGCGAAGCCGTAACCGGGCAGGTCGACCACGGTGCCGACATCGGCCATGCGGAACAGGTTGAGCAACTGCGTGCGACCCGGGGTGTTCGACACCTTGGCCAGCTGCTTGCGGTTGGCGAGTGCGTTCACCAGCGACGACTTGCCGACGTTCGAACGACCGACGAAGGCCACCTCGGCGGGTGAGTCGGGCAGGTCGGCCAGTCGCTTGGCCGACATGACGAACTCGAGCGGCAGGGGCGGGGGCACCTGCCCAGGCTAGGGCGCGGCTCAGCGCCTCGGGCCGCCCAGCGCGTGCGCCACTGTCTCGACCAGGGCGGCGACCACGTCGCCGACGTCGATGCGGCCGACGTGGCGCTGGCCACGCCGCAGGGCAGGCAGGTCGCGCAGCAGTGCCGCAGGGTCGAGCTCGGGCGCGTCCGTCGCGCCCGCACCGACGAAGTCGTGCCAGGCCGGGGTGCTGAACGGCGACGGTTCGGTGCGGTCGCGCCGGTCGGCGGCCGGCGAGGTCGAGCCCGTGCCGGGGACGGCCTGGAGATGGCGTCCCGCGCCGGCCTGCGCACCGAGCGTCGAGCGCGCTGCGGGCCGGTCGGAGCAGCGCCAGGCCACGAGCAGCTCGGGACGCGTCACCAGTTCGTCGGCCAGCACCAGCAGCGCTGCCGCGGCGTGCTTGCACGGGGCGTCCGCGTCGGGGCAGTCGCACCAGGCCTCGAGCTCGTCGTTGTCCGGGACGAGCCGCGGGATGTGGCTGCGCTCGGGCCGCGCGCCCATGCCGGCGGGGGGATGGATGGTGCCCCCCCGCACCTGCACCAGGTACGGCGCGGCCCGCGTGCCGGCCACCTGGGCGCGCAGCACCCCTGGCTCGAGCTCGAGGGCCACGACGGCGCGCTCGACCTGGTACGCGCGGCCCCGACGGAACCGGCCCGACTCGGTGAGCCCGGCGACGGTGACCGACAGGAGCGTGGCCGCGAGCTTGCCCGTGGGCGTCGCCTCCGCCGATCCGGCGGTGCGCGGCCGCGGCACGACGACGGTGCTCACAGGCCCCTCGCCGTGTGCAGGTCGAGCACCACCAGGTCGCGCAGCTCGTCGGTCGACAGCTCGCGCAGCCAGGCCTCGCCCGTGGGGCCCACCACTGCGTCGGCGAGGGCGCGCTTGTCGGTGATGAGCTGGGCGATGCGCTCCTCGACGGTGCCCTGGCAGACGAGCTTGTGCACGAAG
>DAINND010000048.1:0-13344 GCA_036736065.1 Ilumatobacteraceae bacterium | reverse complement strand
TGGCGAAGCGGCCGGCCACGGCGGTGGCAGCGGCCACGGCAGGGCTGACCAGATGGGTGCGGCCTCCACGTCCCTGGCGGCCCTCGAAGTTGCGATTGCTCGTGCTGGCGGCACGCTCACCGGGGGCGAGCTTGTCCGGGTTCATCGCCAGGCACATGCTGCACCCGGGCTCCCGCCAGTCGGCGCCGGCGGCACGGAACACCTCGGGGAGCCCCTCGGCCTCGGCCTGGGCCTTCACGGCGTGGCTCCCGGGCACCACCATCACGCGCGGCACGGTGACCGTGCGGCCGCGCAGCACGGCGGCGGCGGCGCGCAGGTCCTCGATGCGGCTGTTGGTGCAGCTGCCGATGAACACCGTGTCGACGGCGACGTCGCGCATGCGGGTGCCTGCCTCGAGGCCCATGTAGTCGAGGGCGCGGGCCACGGTCTCGCGGGTGGTCGGGTCGGCGAACGACTCGGGGGCGGGCACCGTGCCGTCGATCGAGGTGACCTGGCCGGGGTTGGTGCCCCAGCTCACCTGCGGCCGGATGTCGGCCGCGTCGATGAGCACCTCGCGGTCCCATGCAGCACCTTCGTCGGTGACCAGGGTGCGCCAGTCGGCGACGGCCTGATCCCACAGCTCGCCGGACGGGGCGTGGGGACGGCCCTTCAGGTAGGCGAAGGTGGTCTCGTCGGGGGCGATGAGGCCGGCCTTGGCGCCGGCTTCGATGCTCATGTTGCACACCGTCATCCGGCCCTCCATCGACAGCGACCGGATCGCCGAGCCGCGGTACTCGATGACGTGGCCGATGCCGCCGCCGGTGCCGATGACACCGATGATGTGCAAGATGACGTCCTTGGCCGTCACCCCCGGGCGAAGCTCGCCCTCGACCGTGACGCTCATCCACTTCGGCCGGCTCTGCGGCAGGGTCTGGGTGGCCAGCACGTGCTCGACCTCGCTCGTGCCGATGCCGAAGGCGAGCGCGCCGAATGCTCCGTGGGTGGCGGTGAGGCTGTCGCCGCACACGATCGTCATCCCCGGGAGCGTGCGCCCCTGCTCCGGTCCGATGACATGGACGATTCCCTGTCCCGGATTGCCCATCGGATAGAGGGTGATGCCGAACTCCGCGGCGTTCGACCTGAGCACCTCGACCTGGCGCGCCGAGACGGGGTCGGCGATCGGCTGGTCGATGTCGGCGGTGGGCACGTTGTGGTCCTCGGTGGCCACGGTCAGGTCGGGGCGCCGGACGGTGCGCCCAGTCAGCCGCAGACCGTCGAAGGCCTGGGGGCTGGTGACCTCGTGGACGAGGTGCAGGTCGATGTAGAGCAGGTCGGGCTCGCCCGGTGCGCTGTGCACCAGGTGGCGCTCCCAGACCTTCTGGGGCAGGGTCTTCGGGGTCGACATGGGTGCTCCTGCTGTGCCGAAGGGAGTGGAGTGATCTCACTATCTGAGATATGATTCTCAGCAATGGTCAGTCTAAGTGGCGTCGGGGTGATCGACAAGTCGATGGCGGTGCTCGCCGCGTTGCGCACGGGTCCGCTCGACCTCGCTGCGCTGCAGGCAGCCACGGGGCTGCCGCGGGCCACGGCGCACCGCCTCGCCGCGGCGCTCGAGGTGCACCACCTCGTCCGTCGCGACGAGTCCGGCCGCTTCTGCCTCGGCCTCGAGCTGGTGGCCCTCGGCCGATCGGCGGCCGAGCAGTTCGGGCTCGCCGCCGTAGCCATGCCGGTGCTCGTCGAGCTGCGCGATGGCACCGGCGAGAGCGTGCAACTGTTCGTCCGCGAGGATGGCATGCGTCGCTGTGTCGTGTCGCTGCAGTCGCCGCACGGGCTGCGCTGGATCGTGCCCGAGGGCAGCCTGCTGCCGCTCGATGCCGGGTCGGCCGGTCGGGTGCTCGTGCTGTCGACGCCCGGCGAGGGGTGGTTCCAGAGCGTGGAGGAGCGCGAGCGCGGGGTCGCCTCCGTGAGCGCCCCGGTGCTCGACCGCACCGGCGCCGTCATCGCGGCGGTGAGCGTGAGCGGGCCCATCGAGCGGATGACGCGCCAACCGGGCAAGCGCTACGGCCGCGCCGTCGTCGACGCAGGCCGGGCTATCTCGACCTCGATGGCCCACTGACGCGACCCGCCCGGGCCTGCGCCGCGGTCGTCAGCAGGAGCGCAGGAAGGCTGCGACGGCATCGGCCAGCGCGTCGCGGTCGACGTCGAGGGAGGCGACATGGCCACCTCGGGCGAGCGTCACGCGCGAGACGGGCCCGCCGAGTGCCGCAGCCACCACATCGGACGAGGCCGGATCGACCATCTCGTCGAGGGCGCTCGTGACCAGCAGCACCGGCACCCGCACCGCAGCGAGATCGAGGCCGAGCAGGCCCTCGTGCATCGCCGCCAGCGCCGCCAGCGGCAAGCGCTCGTAGGCCACCTCGTCGACGCCCGACCGGACGACGTCCACCCACTCCTGGCCCCGGGAGCGGCGCCAGTCGATCCCGTCGAGCGCATCGGGGTCGGGCGCCGGCACGTTGATCACCACCGCGGCGCGCACTGCGCCCTCGGCGGCGAGCGCCAGTGCGAGCCCACCACCCATCGACTGCCCGACGACCACGTCGGCCGGCCACTCGCGCGCAGCGCCGAGCCAGTCGTCCCAGCCGATCGAGCGCAGGTCGTCGGGAGCGGAGCCGTGACCCGGCAGGGTCGGGGCGAGCACGGTGTGGCCGAGGCCGGACAGCGTCGCGACGAGGGGCCACATCGTGGCGCCGGTGCCCCCGAGGCCGTGCAGGCACAGGACGCGAGCCATCGTCAGCCGATGGCGTGCAGGATGTCGGTGAGCAGGTCGGTCGGGTCCTCGAGGCCCACCGAGATGCGCAGCAGCCCGTCCGTGACGCCCACCGATGCGGCCTCGTCCGGCGTGAGGCTCGCGTGGGTCGTGGTCGCCGGATGGCACACGAGCGTCTCCGGCCCGCCGAGCGAGGTGGCCACGCGCAACAACTCGACTCGGTCGAGGAACTCGGCCGCGGCCCGGCGCCCACCGGCCAACTCGACGGCCAGCAGTGTGCCCGCCATGGTCATCTGCCGGCGGACGAGCTCGGACTGGGGGTGGGTCGCGAGGCCCGGGTAGTGGACCGCGGTCACGCAGGGGTGCTCGGCGAGCGACTCGGCCAGGTACAGCGCAGAGTCGTTCTGGTAGGTCACCCGCACCGACAGCGTGCGCAGGCCGCGCAGCGCGTTGAGCGCATCGAACGGCGATGGGGTGGCGCCGTGGAGCACGGAGTAGGACCAGATCGCATCGATCAGCTCGCGCTCGCCGGCGACCACACCGAGCGTGGCGTCGTTGTGCCCGGCGATGCCCTTGGTGGCCGAGTGCAGCACCAGGTGGGCGCCGTGGGCGAGCGGTCGCTGCCCGAGAGGTGTGGCCAGCGTCGAGTCGACCACCACGATCGGCCCGCGCAGTGCACCGAGCTCGCTCAGGTCGACCAGGTCGAGCCGCGGGTTCGACGGGGTCTCGGCGATGACCAGCATCGTGCGACCCGGGCGCACAGCAGCGGCGAACGCGCCTGGCTGGGTTCCGTCGACCAGGGTGAGCTCGATCCCGAGGCGCTGGCACGGGCCCTGCAAGAAGGCGAGCGTGCCGGCGTAGAGCTGGCGCTGGGCGACGATGTGGTCGCCGGCCGAGCACAGGGCGAGGACGGTCGATGCGACTGCGCCCATGCCCGAGGCGAACGCCAGCGCGTCCTCGGCGCCCTCGAGCGCGGCGAGCGCTTCCTCGAACGAGCGCACGGTGGGGTTGGCGTAGCGGCTGTAGAACTCGCTGGCCCGAGTGCCCGTGGCCCGCCGTTCGGCATCGGCCAGGCCGTCGCTCTCCCACGTGGTCGACGCCCACAGCGCCGGGGCGAGCGACGAGCCGCTGGCCCGACGGCCGGCAGTGATCGCGGTGGTTGCTGGCTGGTGCTGATCGGCCATCGGCGTCCCACGCTACGTCATCCGCGGCGCCGCTCGGCCAACATCGACCGCTGCGGTACGGTCGGCGGCATGGAGATCGACCTGGGAGCGATGTACCGCGCGGCTCGTCTGCGCATCTCCGGCCTCGTGAACGACGACGTCGGCGGCCGCCCGGTCCCGGCCACACCGCTGTGGGACGTGCACGACGTGGTCGCCCACCTCGCCGGCATCACCGAGGACGTGCGCACCGGCATCCTGGATTGCTTCACCACCGTTCCGTGGACCGCCGCGCTGGTCGAACGTGGCCTCTCGATGACGGTTGCCGAGCTGCTGGCGATCTGGGACGAGAACGCCCCTCTGATCGAGGGCTTCCTGTCGTCGCCCGACGGCGCGTCGGCGTTCCGTGCCGTGCTCGACGTCCACACCCACGAAGCGGACCTGTTGAACGCCCTGGGCCGACCGGTCGACCTTCCCGCCGAGTTCCTCGACTGGCTGACCCCGCTGCAGCACGCCGACTTCGCCGACGCCGTGGCGGACGCGGGGCTCCCTC
Organism: Ilumatobacteraceae bacterium; assembly: GCA_036736065.1. GTDB lineage: Bacteria > Actinomycetota > Acidimicrobiia > Acidimicrobiales > Ilumatobacteraceae > VFMC01. Next base: position 8,885 of record DAINND010000048.1, on the reverse strand, counting down.
CGGTCACCGTGGCGGCCAGCGACCTGCAGTGGTTCCGCGGCCGCCTCGGCCGCCGCACGGCCGCCGAGGTCTGCAGCTACGGCTGGTCGGCCGACCCGGCCCCCTACCTCGACCACTGGTTCGTCTTCGGCCGGGCCGAGCGCTCGCTCGGCGAGACCTCCACGACCCACGTCGCATGATCGGCCATCTCGACGAGGTGGTGATCGACTGCCACGACACGATGCGCCTCGCCGAGTTCTGGCAGGGCGTCCTGGGCGGAACGGTCGTACGTCAGAGCCGCGAGTGGGTGGCGCTCCACCCGCCCAGGGGCATCACGGTGTCGTTCCAGGAGGTGCCCGAGCACAAGGCGGGCAAGAACCGTGTGCACCTCGACGTGAGGGTCGATGACCTCGAGGTGGCGGCTGCTGCGGCGCAGGCGATCGGCGCGACCCGCATCGGCCCACCGCAGCCGGACCCCGTCGGCGGCTTCCAGGTGATGGCCGACCCCGAGGGCAACGAGTTCTGCTTCGTCGTCGGCCCGACGCTCGTCGACCTCGACGAGCCCACCGACCGAGCTGCGGGCTGACGGCTCAGCGCGGGCCGCGCACCAGTCGGCCGGGCAGCTCGCCGGTGAACTCGTCGTGATCGACCGTCTGCACGCCGGCGACGAACGTGGCCGCGTAGCCGAGCGCGCGCTGCACGAGGCGCCGTCCGCCGGCAGGCAGGTCGTGGGCCATGCGCGGCGCGTCGAAGGTGAGCGCGTCGTAGTCGATGACGTTGAGGTCGGCGCGCAGGCCCGGTGCCACCAGGCCTCGATCGCCGAGGCCGTAGAGCAGGGCGGTCTGGCGGGTCTGGCGTTGGACGACGTGCTCGAGCGCCAGCCGTGGGCCACGGGTGCGGTCCCGGGTCCAGTGGGTGAGCATGAAGGTGGGCATGCCGCCGTCGCAGATCGCCCCGCAGTGCGCCCCGGCATCGCTCAAGCCCATCCGCGTGTGTGGATGCCGAGCGGCCTCGTAGCTCATCGACAGGTCGCCGTAGCCGTAGTTGAAGAACGGGGCGTAGAGCATCCCGTTGCCGTCGTGGGCGAGCAACTGGTCGAGCACCACCTGGGCGACCGGTACGCCGAGCCGCTCGGCGACGGCCGCCACGGACGAGTCGCGCGACGGTTCGTAGTCGATCGCGCCGTCGGCCACCGGCCAGATGGCGTGCGCCTTGTCGAGCAGCACCTTGCGGAACAGCCCACCGTCGTCGGGCAGGTCGTGCACGATGCGCCGCCGGCGCTCCGGGTCGCCCAGCGCGGTGAGCCGCTCGGTGAGGGGCAGGTGCCCGACCTCGGCGTAGGCGGGGTGGAACATCAGCGGGTGCACGCTGCCCTGCAGGCAGTAGAGGACGCCGATGCTGCGTCCGGCCACCTGGGCGACCATCGGCAGGCCGTCGGCATGGGCCTGGTCGAGCAGCGCGAGCACCTCGCGCCACAGGTCGGGGGCCTGGTCGGGCTGGCTCAGGTTGACGCTCACGGGCTGGCCGGTGAGCGCGGCCAGCCGGCGCATCCACGGCCACTCGTCGATGGGCACGCGCACGTGCTCGGGCGAGAACTGGAACACGCCGTGCCCGGCGCGACGGATGGCCTGGCCGATGCCGAGCAGCTCGCGCTCGTCGGCATGGGTGCCGGGCACCAGTTCGCCGTCGCGTGAGCGGTGCAGCGGGGTGCGGCTGGTGCTGAACCCCAGGGCCCCGGCGGTGAGCGCTTGCTCGACGATGGCTGCCATGGTCGTGATGTCGTCGTCGGTGGCCACCTCGTTGGCGGCGCCCCGGTCGCCCATCACGAAGCCGCGCACCGGGCCGTGGGCGACCTGCGCGCCCAGGTCGAGCGCGTACTGCTTCGCGCCGAGCGCGTCGAGGTACTCGGGGAAGCTGGTCCACTCCCAGCTGATGCCCTCGGTGAGCGCGCTGCCGGGGATGTCCTCCACGCCCTCCATGAGCGCGATCAGCCACTCGTGACGGTCGGGGGCCGCGGGGGCGAAGCCCACACCACAGTTGCCCATCACCACGGTGGTCACCCCGTGCCAGCTCGACGGGGTGAGGTAGGGGTCCCAGCTCGCCTGGGCGTCGTAGTGGGTGTGGATGTCGACGAAGCCGGGTGTGACGAGGCGACCGTCGGCGTCGAGCGAGCGGTGCGCCGCCGTGCCGCTGCCGGCCGACTCGACCGCGGTGATCAGCCCTGCATCGACCACGACGTCGGCGGGTCGGGCCGGGGCGCCGCTGCCGTCGACCAGCCGGGCGTTGCGGATGACGAGATCGTGCACGTCCCCAGTCTCGCGCGTCGAGCGCGCCCCACGCGGCGAGCGACGAGCGCGATGGGGGCGCTCGTCGCTCACCGCGCGGGCGAAGGCGATCAGGGAGTTGGTTCCTTCGCTGGACGAGCGGGGGCCGTCTCGTCGCTGCCCTGCTGCGCCGGGTCGGCCATGAGGTCCGCTGACACGTCGAGCGTCTGCTCAGCGAGGATGGTGCCGTCCGCGGCGATCGACCGCACGAGGACCGGGACCACTTGTGCCGAGGGCCACCAGGCTGCGTACTGCCCGTTGCTGAGCGTGGCCGTGATGGTGTCGAGACCCGGGACGACCACCTCCACGCGATCCGCCGCGCCGGCTCGGCCGATGACGAGATGGACCGCCCGGTCCGTGCCGAGCGCCGTCGCCATGTAACTGCTGACAGCGAAACCTGCTGGTTGGTCGGCGGGTAGGTCGAACACGCTGGAGCCGCCGAACTCGAAACCGCCGTCGGAGCCGAGCAGCATGCACACACCCATGGTGGTGTCGTTGCTGAACACGGCGAGGCCGCTCCGCTCGCGCAGGTCGAGTGCGGTCAGCGGCGGGAGCGGCGCGGGCTCGGTCGGTGCCGCTGCGAGGGGAGTGCCGGCCTCGGCCCTCGCTGCCTCGGCCGTGTCGATCGCCGAGGTGCAGGTCTGCCGGGCGGCGTCCGCGTCGGCGGCTGTGGTGGCCTGCGGGACCGGCGACCAGGCGAGCGTGCTCCGGGTTCCTCCGGGGCCGGGCAGCACGACGACTGCCGCGACCGCAGCGGCAGCCGTCACCCCGAGGCCCACCAGCCATGTGCGCCGCGAGCGGCCACCCCGGGGGCGGTCTGCGGAGGTCGGTCCGGCCGCGTCGTCGACAGTGGTCGGCGGCAGAGCGTTGGTGGTCATGATCGTCTCCTCGAGGGTCAGTGCCCGAGCGCTGTGCGCGGGCTCGAGAGCGAGCACGTCGGGGCACGGGTCGATCTGCCGAAGTCGCTCGAGCATCTCGTCGTCGTTCACTGGTCCTCCCTGGTCGCTCCGATGACGGTGTGTCCGCTCACGGTCGCGTTCTTTCGCTGTGGCAGCAGGGCTGCCAGATCTCGCCGGGCCCGGTGCAGGCGGATGCTCGCCGCGTTCGCAGTGATCCCGAGGACCACGGCGATCTCGCGCGGGGCGAAGCCCTCCCAGGCCCAGAGCCGAAGGAGCTCGCGCTGGTCGGCGTCGAGCTGTTCCATCGCCGTGTGGAGCTCGTCGTCAGAGGCGTCGGCCTCGGTGCCCACGTTCGCCTTGGCGCGCTCGACCAGAGCGCTGTGCCGCTGGTCGGCGCGGCGATGGTTGGCGAGGCAGCGGCGCGCGACGCCGATCGTCCACGCCACGACGGCATCCTCGGGGACATCGTCGAGCCGACGCCACACCACGGTGAGCGCTTCGGCGACGACGTCGTCGGTGTCGGGACCACCGCCGCGGCGGCGCACATAGCGCTGCAGCGGCTCGTAGGTGCGCGCGAAGATGGCGCTGAAGCGCTCGCGGCGCGCAGGGTCAGCAGCATCGAAGCCCGACATGTCCGGTCTCTGTCCGCGCACCTGCCGATTCTTTCGTGGACGCTGTGGACCGTCGTCGACGACCGGCACGGGGAGGGCTCAGGCGAGCGAAGCGACGTGGTGGTGCAGCAGCCCGTTCGAGGAGATCGCAGTGTCGCTCTCGTAGGTGCGCACGCCGTGGCGGTCGGTGAAGGTGCCGCCCGCCTCCTCCACCACCACCATCACCGCGGCGAGGTCGTAGGGCATCAGGCCCACGGCGTCGACGGCGAGGTCGACGGCGCCCTCGGCCACCAGCATGTGCTGCCAGAAGTCGCCGAAGCCGCGGCTGCGGTAGGCCTGGCGCTGCAGGTCCATCAGCGCCGGCGTCTTGCCAAGCGCGTCCCAGCCCTGGGTGTAGGTGACGCACACTTGCGCGTCGGCGATGTCGGCCACTGCGCTCACCCGGCACGGGCGGCCGTCGGCGAACGCGCCGGCACCGCGCGACGCCCACCACCGGCGGCCGAGGGCGGGGGCCGACACGACGCCCACCACCGGGCCGAGCTCGGCGTGGGTGAGCGCGACCAGGGTGGCCCACACCGGGATGCGGCGCACGAAGTTGCTGGTGCCGTCGATGGGGTCGACGATCCATCGCCACGGTGACGCGGTGTCACCGACCATGCCGTGCTCCTCGCCGTAGAGGCAGTGGTGCGGCCGTTGCTCGAGGAGCGCCTCCGCGAGAGCCGCCTCGCAGGCCCGGTCGATCTCGGTCACTTCGCTGCGGTCGGCCTTGCGGTCGGTGCTGAAGCGCCGAGCCTCGTAGGCCGGCAGGGTGATCGCATCAGCGATGTCGGCCATGTGCGACGCGAGGTCGAGCGCGGCGGCGATGTCGGCGGCCGCCGGCGCGGCGCCGGTCACAGCGGGAACTCCGGCGCCCGCTTGTCGCGCAGCGCGCTCAGCCCCTCGGCGGCGTCGGCGCCGAGGAAGTTGAGCATCTCGTAGGCGAGCGAGGCTTCGAAGTTCGGCAGTGCCTGGCGCAACCAGTGGTTGAGCGCCCGCTTGGTGAGCCGGGTCGCGTCCTGCGGGCCGCGGGCCAACTGCTCGGCGATGGCCAGCGCAGTGGGCAGCACCTCGCCGGCCGGCACGGCCTTGCTGACGAGGCCGATCCGCTCGGCCTCACGTGCGTCGATGAACTCCGAGGTGAGGAGGTAGTACTTCGCCTTCGCCATGCCGCACAGCAGCGGCCAGATCGCCACGGCGTGGTCGCCCGCAGCCACGCCCAGGCGGATGTGGCCGTCGGTGAAGCGGGTGTCCTCGTTGATGATCGAGATGTCGGCGAGCAGTGCCACGGCGAGGCCTGCGCCGACAGCGACACCGTTGATCGCGCTGATGATCGGGGTGTCGCACTCGATCATCGTGCGCACGATGTCGCCGGCTTCGCGCATCACGCGCATCGTCTGGGCGTGGTTGCCCACCTGCTCGCTGATCCACTCGAGATCGCCACCGGCGCTGAAGGCCTTGCCCTCGCCGGTGACGACCACCGCGCGGATGGCGGGGTCGTGGTGGATGTCGTGGAACACACGGGCCAGCTCAGCGTGGAGCACGGCATCGGTGGCGTTGAGCTTCCCCGGGTTCGACAGGGTGAGCAGCGCCACGCCGTGGTCGCGGCGCTCGATGCGGAGGCGTTGGTACGAGGTGTCGTCCATCGAGGCGAGGCTAGAGCACATGCCCGCGTCGTCCGGGCCCGGCGGCCGCGTCGGGGTCAGCCGACGAGCGAGCGGAGCGACCCGGCGATGCCGTCGGCGTCGAGGCCGAGCGAGGCGAGGATGCGATCGGGCTTGGCGTGGGGGATGAACATCGTCGGCACGCCCAGCGACTCGACGCGCACGCCCGGGGCGATGGCATGCACCTGGCTCGCGATCGTCGCCCCGATGCCACCGTCGCGGATGCCGTCCTCACAGGTGAGCACGGCGCCGTGCCGGGCTGCGTCGGCGATCATCGCCGGATCGAGCGGGGCGCAGCAGCGCACGTCCCAGAGCGTGACGTCGATGCCGTCGGCGGCGAGGGCGTCGGCGGCCTTCTCGGCCGTGCCGACCAGCTTGCCGATGGCGAGCACGCACACCGAGCCGTCACCGGTGCGCATCTGCCGGGCCTGCAGCCCATTGCCCACCTCGTGCTCACCGACCTGGCGGGCCGCGCCCTTCGGGTAGCGGATCACGACCGGGCCGCTGTCGGCGAGCTCGATCGCGTCGTGGAGCATGACGTGCAGGTCCTGCAGGCTCGACGGGGCGAGCACGCGCATGCCGGGCACCTTCGACAGCAGCGCCATGTCGTAGACGCCGTGATGGCTGGGGCCGTCGTCGCCGGTGATGCCGGCTCGGTCGAGGCAGAACACCACGGGCAAGCGGTGGAGCGCCACGTCGTAGACGACCTGGTCCCACGCACGGCTGAGGAAGGTCGAGTAGATGGCCACCACCGGCCGCAGCCCGCCCATCGCCATGCCGGCCGCGCCCGTGACGGCGTGCTGCTCGGCGATGCCGACGTCGAAGAACCGGCTCGGGAAGCGGGCCTGGAAGGGGAGCAGCCCGGTCGGTCCCGGCATGGCCGCGGTGATCGCCACCACGCGTGGGTCGGCCTCGGCCTCTTTGATGATCGCCTCGGCGAACGCCTGCGTGTACCCCGAGGGCACGGCCGGCGGTGGGCCGACCATCGGATCGAACACCGGCGTGTCGTGGAGGTGCTTCTCGTCGTCGTCCTCGGCCGGCGAGTAGCCGCGTCCTTTCTGGGTGAGCACGTGCACCACGATCGGGCCCTCGGCGGAGAGCTCGACGGCCTTGGCGAAGGCATCCTCGAGCTCGCGCAGGTTGTGCCCGTCGACCGGACCGACGTAGCGCACGCCGAGCGCCTCGAAGAACGACGGCGGCTGCAGGAACTCGCGGACGGCGGCCTTGAAGGCCTCGACACCCTTCTCGGCCTGCGGGCCGACATAGGGCAGGCGCTCGACGAAGTGCTCGAGGCGGCGCTGGCGACGCACGTACACCGGGTTCATGCGGATGTTGGTGAGCGTGTGCGACAGCTTGTCGGTGATCCGCTCGGGCAGGCTCGGGTGCTCGCTCACGGGCTCGACCGCAGGCGCGACACCTGCCGTGAGGTTCGAGATGGTGGGGGCGTAGGAGCGGCCGTTGTCGTTGAGCGCGATGATGACGCGCTTGCCGGCGTGGCCGAGGTTGTTGAGCGCCTCGTAGGCCATGCCGCCGGTCATCGAGCCGTCGCCGATGACGGCGACGATGTGCCGGTGCGGGTCGACGCCGGTGTCACGAGCGACGGCGAGGCCGTAGGCGTAGGACAGCACGGTGCTCGCGTGGCTGTTCTCGATGTAGTCGTGCCGGCTCTCTTCGCGGCTCGGGTAGCCGGACAGGCCGTCGGCCTGGCGCAACCGCTCGAACCCGGCCTGACGGCCGGTGACGATCTTGTGGACGTAGGCCTGGTGGCCGGGGTCCCACAGGATCGCGTCCTGAGGCGAGTCGAACACCCGATGGAGCGCGAGGGTGAGCTCGACGGCGCCGAGGTTCGAGCCGAGGTGGCCGCCCGTCTCGGCGACGGCCTGCACGACGAAGTCGCGGATCTCCCCGGCGAGCTCGTCGAGCTGCGCGTAGGAGAGGCCGCGGAGGTCGGCGGGTTCGCGGATGTCGGACAGCGCCATGGGAAGGTCACGCTACCGTCGGGTGGGGCGGGCCGAGCGGTCGGGGCAGTAGGTTCCGACCATGACTGTCGCCACGTCACTGTTCGACCTCACCGGCCATGTCGCCCTCGTCACCGGCGGCAACAGCGGCATCGGGCTCGGCATGGCCGAGGGGCTCGCCGCGCACGGCGCCACGGTGGCGATCTGGGGCACCAACCCGGACAAGAACGCGTCCGCTGCGGAGCAGCTGCGTCGCCACGGCGGCACGGTGCTCGACCTGATCTGCGACGTGGGCGACCGCGACGCCGTGGTCGCATCGATGGCGGCGACGGTCGACGCGCTCGGCCGGGTCGACTCGTGCTTCGTCAATGCCGGTGTGGGCGGCAAGGCCCCCAGCTTCGTCGGGATGACCGAGGAGGAGTGGCACCGGGTGCTGCGCGTCAACCTCGACGGCGCGTTCTACACGGCCCAAGAGGCGGTGAAGCGCATGGTCGACCAGGGGACCGGGGGCTCGGTGGTCTTCACCACGTCGGGCTCGGCCTACTTCGGCCAGCAGAAGGGCCAGCACTACGCAGGGTCGAAGGGGGCGGTGATCTCGATGATGAAGGGCATCGCCGTCGAGCACGCCCGCCACGGCATCCGTTGCAACGCCATCCTGCCGGGCTGGATCGAGAGCGAGATGACCGCTCCTGCGTTCGGGTGGGACAAGTTCGTCGGCAACGTGCTGCCACGGGTGCCGCTACGGCGCTGGGGCACCCCGCAGGACTTCTCCGCGCTCGCCGTGTACCTCGCCAGCTCGGCGAGCGGCTACCACACCGGCGACGTCATCACCATCGACGGTGGCTACCACTCGTTCTAGGTCGGACGCCTGGCGCCGGTCGGTCGCGGACAATCGCGCACCCTGGTGCGAGACTCGCCCCATGACGTTCGGTCAACCATCGGGACCACCAGCGTCGGCCAGGCAGCTGCGCGACCTGCTCGCCCTGCTCGAGCAGGCCGGGTACGACGGGTTCCGCAGCGCCCGTGGGCCGCTCGGGCTCACGCAACGCCAGGGCAACGGGAAGTTCACCCGCGACGAGGCAGACGCCGTGATCGAGCAGGTGCGCGCCGAGCTCGAGGCGGGGGCAGACCAGCCCGGTGACGGGGCCGTCGCCGAGGCAGCGCCTGCCCGGCCGGGCCGCCCGTCTGCCGCTCCGGCCCGTCCGACGACGGCCGAGCAGGCGCTGCGCCGCTTCACGTCGCAGCAGCTCGCAGCCGAGCTGCAACGCCGCGGCTGGGTGGTGATGGCGCCCTAGGTGCCGGAGCCCGAGGTGCCGGCGCAGGCGTGCGAGGCTCGCACCATGACGACGATCGAAGGACCCGCCGGGCCCCAGGCCGTTGCCGCGATGCTGCAGCGCGGCACCGATGGGATGTT
>DAINND010000047.1:0-13447 GCA_036736065.1 Ilumatobacteraceae bacterium | reverse complement strand
AGCCGGGGATCACGTCGCGGTGGAAGCCGTGGATCAGCTTCTCGTAGGGCCAGTCGGTGGGGTGGGTCGAGTGCTCCTCGGTGATGATCAGCCCGGCGCCGCCCGCCGCCCGCGCCGCGTAGTAGGCGGCGTGCTGCTCGGTCGGCTTGCCGTCGCGCGCATAGTTGGTGAGGTGGGCCGAGAAGACGATGCGGTTGCGCGTCGAGACCGGGCCCAGCTCGAGCGGGGTCCAGAGGTACCGGTACGCCATGGCCGTCACTCTACGGAGGTGGGTTCGCTGACCTGCTGTCCGGAGGACGTGCCATTCGTCCGGGCGTTGGCCTTGCCGTCGATCCAGCCCTGCACCCGGGGGACGAGGGTGAGCAGACCGATGAGGCCGGCGATCGTGAGCGAGATGCCGATGACGCGGTACTCCTCGACGAACGTTGCAACGAAGCCTCCGCCCGTGACGAGGGCCAGCCCCGACAACAGCAGCGCGGCGCGGCCGGCTCGGTTGTTCGAGACCTTGCTCGCCGCGGCTGCGGCGGTGCCGGTGGTGCGATCGAGGGCGCGCTCGGCCCAGGCGAACTCGGTGGCCAGGATCGCGAAGCCGAGGATGATGACGATGATGCCCGGCCCGGGCAGCACGAGCATCGTGACCCCGGCGCCGAGCACGGCCAGGCCGGCGACGAGCACGGCGATGCGCTTGGTGTTGCGTCCGATCCAACGCAGCCAGTCGCCAGGGGAGTGCAGGTCGAGCGCCATTGCGGCGACAGGTTAGTCGTCTTGGCGCAGTCGTCCGAGCGCGAGTTGCCCGGTTTCGACTTTGCTCTGCGACTGCGTGCGACCGAGGGCGCGCAGGTCGGCGCAGCGCTCGGCGCCGAGTGCGGCCCAGGGGGCTGCAGCGAGGCGGTCGGTCAGGTCCTCGATGCGTGCCCGCTGGGCGCGGCCCGCATCGGTGAAGGCGCCGTCGCGGTCGACGAGCCCGCGCGCTGCGAGCCCCTCGACTCCTGCGGCCCACTCGTCGTCGCTCCAGGCGCGTGTGGCGCGCAGCCCGGCTGCGGGCACGTCGCCCGACGCAGCGTGTGACACGAGTGCCTCGAGGCCGCTCAACCCCTCGATCGCCAGGGCGGCGATGTGCCCGTCGCCGCGGAACTCGCGCAACAAGGTCTGCGCGTGCCAGAGCACCAGGTGCGGTTCGTCGGGCCAGTCGAGCTGCGCATGGCCGGCGAACAGCGGCCGCCCCTCGGGTCGTTCGCAGGCCACCTCGGCGGCACGGCGCAACTGCACAGCAGCGTCGGCCAGCTCGCGAGACGCCAGCAGTTCGTCACCGAACGCCAGGCGCAGCGACGCGTCGACGGCGTCGAGGCGCGCGGTCAGCACTGCGGACGGTGTCGTCACGGTCCACACGTCGTGCATCGCCCGGCGCACCAGCGCAGGGTGGAAGTTGTAGAAGGTGGCCACCACCACCTCGGCGCCGACCGCACCCATGGCTGCCGAACGCGACGCGAAGTAGCCGGTGCGGCCCGAGGTGATGCCCACCGCGGCGTAGCGCGGTGGTGCCTCGGGGGTGAAGTAGATCATCCCGTGGACGGCCTCGAGGCTGCGCCACGTGCGCCGCGCCTCGGCCGGATCGACGGTGTCGCTGGTCGCGCTGGTGCCGGGGCTGTCGCTCATGGGCGAACCGTACGCGACCGGTGGTGCCCACCGGGTACGGTGCCCCCATGGACGACCTGCGGGGGAAGGTGGCCGTGATCACCGGCGGCGCGAGCGGCATCGGCCGTGCGCTCGCCGAGCGGTTCGCGGCCGAGGGGATGAAGCTCGTGCTCGCCGACATCGACGAGGTGACCTTGCGCAGCACCGAGGTGCAGCTGGCCGAGGGCGGCGCCGAGGTGCTGTCGGTGCTGTGCGACACCTCGCTCGAAGCCGAGGTGCAGGCCCTCGCCGACGCCGCGCTGGCCCGGTTCGGCGCTGCCCACGTGCTGTGCAACAACGCGGGCGTGATCGGCAAGGGCGATGCGTGGCGCAGCCCGATGAGCGTGTGGGAATGGGTCGTCGGCATCAACCTCTACGGGGTGATCCACGGCATCCGTGCGTTCCTGCCGATCATGGAGGACCAGGGCGAGGGGCACATCGTCAACACCGCCTCGATGGCCGGCCTGGTCGCCGTGCCGGGCGCGGCGCCCTACAACGTCACCAAGACGGGTGTCGTCGCGCTGAGCGAGGGGCTGTACCTCGAGTTGAAGGCCACCGGCTCGCCGGTCCGGGTGAGCGCGCTGTGCCCGGGGTTCGTGCGCACCAACCTGGCCCGTGGCCAGAAGTGGCAGGACCGCCTGGGCACCGACCCGGGCACGGCGCAGACACCGATGGCCCAGTTGATGGATGCGGCGCTGACGCAGGGCATCGACGAGGGCATCGACACCACGGTGGTGGCCGACGCTGTCGTCGAGGCGATCCGCGCCGAGCAGTTCTGGATCCTCACCCACACCGACCTGCGCCAGTTGCCGGTCGAGCGGATGGAGCGCGCCGCCCGCCAGGAGAACCCGGGCTGACGGTCGCGCGCCCGCGCGCGGGCACCGCGTAGCATCGCCGCGTGGCCGAACGTACGCGCGGGACGAAGACGTCGAACTTCGGCGTGTCGAAGCGTGAGAACCACGACGCCTCGGCCTTCTACGCCCGCTTCGCGGCACCCGAGGTGAGCGACGACGACACGGTGCACGCCCCTTCCTTCGTCGACCGGATCGTGATCGGCGACTCCCGGCACATGCGCGACGTCGCCGACAACTCGGTCGCGCTGGTGGTCACCTCGCCGCCCTACTTCGCGGGCAAGGCCTATGAGGAAGCGCTCGGTGAAGGAGCGATCCCGGCGACCTACCTCGACTACCTGCAGATGCTGCGCGACGTCTTCGCCGAATGCGTGCGGGTGCTCGAGCCGGGCGGTCGGATCGCCGTCAACGTCGCCAACCTCGGCCGGCGGCCCTATCGCTCGCTCGCTGCCGACATCACGACCATCCTGCAGGACGACCTGCGCCTGCTGTTGCGCGGCGAGGTGGTGTGGGTGAAGCAGCGCGGCGCGTCCGGGTCGTGCGCATGGGGCAGCTTCCAACGCCCCGGCAACCCGGTGCTGCGCGACGTGAGCGAGCGGGTGGTGGTGGCGGCCAAGGGTCGCTTCGACCGGGCCGTGCCGGCGGCCAAGCGAGCCCGCCTGGGGCTGCCGTCGGTGAGCAGCATCAGCCGCGACGAGTTCATGGAGGCGACCCTCGACGTGTGGGAGCTCCCAGCCGAGAGCGCGTCGCGGGTCGGCCATCCGGCGCCGTTCCCGGTCGCCCTGCCGGAGCGGCTGATCCACCTCTACACCTACGTGGGCGACGTGGTGCTCGACCCGTTCATGGGGTCGGGCTCCACGGCCGTGGCCGCGGTGCGCACGGGCCGTCACTACGTCGGCTACGACACCGATCCGGCCTACGTCGAGGCAGCGACCGCCAGGGCACTGGCCACACGTCCGAACGAGGACCAGGTCGCCCTGCCTCCGGGCAGCGCTCGCGACCTTCCGTCGTCCGTCGTCGGGGCAGCCGCGCGCGACCTGGCTCGTGAGCTGCTGGTCGACGCAGGATGCACCGCGATCCGCGATGACGCGGCGCTGCTGCCCGGTGTGCAGCCGACCTTCCGTGCCGTCGCCCCGGACGGCACCGTGTGGTGGTTCGAGGTCGCTGGCGGCCGCACCGGGTCGCGACCGGGCCTGCAGCGCATCGACATCGTCTGGCGGGCCATCGCGAAGGCGGCGGTGGTGCAGGCCCACGAGCCGACCCACCGGGTCGCCGTGCTGCACTGCGGCTTGCCGAGCTCGGCCGCGGGCGGCCGTGCGCTCGACGAGGTGGTCGGACCCGGACGACCGATCGCCGGCCTCGTCGACATCACCGCCACCGATGCCGGGGTGGCGCTGCGCGACCTGCTCGTCAGAGGCTCGTGATCGTCAGGTCGAAGCGCTCGTCGCGCCACGCGTCGAGCAGGTCGAGCGGGTGCCCCGATGATTCGAGCAAGTAGCGGGCGAGGCGCCCCTTGGCTGCTTTCGCGTCGTGGCCGGCGACCTTGCCGGAACGCTCGACGAAGCCGACCCGCACACCGTCGGTGCGCTCGTCGGGCTCCCATGCGGCGCGGTGCTCGTTCGGCAGCAGATCGACCACGTAGCGGCGCGTCGTCGCCGCGCTGATCGTCGCCGAGACCGCCGGGCGCCACCACGTGGCGAGCTTGCCGAGCGGCGCGAGCGAGGCGCCCATCTTCAGCCGGTAGTCGGGTGTCGGGTCATCGAGCCCGGCCACACCGAGCAGGCCCGACACGACGAGGACGGCGCTGGACGCACGGCGCCGCACCGGGGCGCGCAGCGACGCGAGGCCGAGGGCGTCCCACACCACGCCGGTGTAGCGCTGCCCGGCGGGCAGGGTGGGCGCGCCGGCGAGCGAGACGTTCGCCGTGCGGGCGCGGTCGAGGTGCGCGCCGCTCACCCCGAGCAGCCGGGCATCGCCACCGCCGGCCGCGGCGAGTGCGGCGGCGACCTCGGCGCGCCTCAGCCCGAGCTCGGACGCGAAGCGACCGCTCGCGGCCTGCCACGAGGTGCCTGGGGCGCCGCCCGGGGCCTTGCCCTCGGACGGCGGGAGCAGCAGCGGCAGTGAGACATCTTTCGCCGCCATGTCTCAATTGTGTCGTACGATGCGCACATGCGCGTCATCATCGACTCCGACAAGTGCCAAGGCCACAACCGCTGCTACGCCCTCGCCCCTGAGCTGTTCGACGTCGACGACTACGGCCAGGCCCTGGTGCTCAACGACGGCGAGGTGCCGCCCGAGCTCGAGGCCAAGGCCCGTCTCGCCGTCGCCAACTGCCCCGAGTACGCGATCTCGATCGAGGGGGAGTGACATGACCGGGATCGCCGACCATTTCGACGATCCGGCCAGCCTCTACGGCCCGGTCACCGACTGGGCGACCGACTTCGATCACGCCGATCCCGACTACAACCGCCACGCCCACGAGATCTGGGCGGACCTGCGCGGCCGCTGCCCCGTGGCCCACACCGAGCGCTACGGCGGCACCTGGCTGCCCGTCACGGCCGCAGACGTGTCGCGCATCGCGTACGACACCGAGCACTTCACGTCACGTGGCGTGGTCGTGAGCACCGACGAGGTCACCGACCCTGCACCCATCGGCGGCGCGCCGCCGATCACGAGTGACCCGCCGTTCCACCACCACGCCCGACGCCTGCTGCTGCCGCCGTTCGCGCCCAAGCAGATCGACCCGTGGCACGACGACGTGCGCCAGCTGTGCAACGACCTGATCGACCAGATGGGCGAGGCCGACGTGGTCGACGCCGCCGTGCAGTACGCACAGCACATCCCGGTCGACGTCATCGCGCGGATGCTCGGGTTCCCACGCGAGGACGCCCCGAAGTTCCGGGGCTTCGTCCACGAGGTGCTCGAGAACGTCAACAAGCCGTCGGCGCACCGCGAGGCCGCCTTCGGTGCGCTCGACGCGTACCTCGATGCGCAGATCGACGATCACATCGCCAACCCGCGCGACGACCTGACCGGGTTCCTCCTCAACGCCACGATCTTCGATCAGCCGCTCGTGCGCGAGCACGTGCGCGGCACGATCTCGCTGCTGCTGATCGCCGGCATCGACACCACGTGGAGCGCCATCGGGTCGAGCCTGTGGCACCTTGCCTCGTCGCCGTCCGACCTCGCCCGCCTGTCGTCCGAGCCCGACCTGTGGCCGACGGCGATCGAGGAGCTTCTGCGCGTCTACGCCCCGGTCACGATGGCCCGCAAGGTTGCGGTGTCGCACGACTTCAACGGCTGCCCGATGCAGGAGGACGACTGGGTGCTGCTGCCGTTCCCGGCCTACAACCTCGATCCGGCCGAGTTCGAGCGCGCCGACGAGGTGGTGCTCGACCGCGAGGTCAACCGTCACGCCGCGTTCGGCCTCGGCATCCACCGCTGCCTCGGCTCGAACCTGGCGCGGCTCGAGCTGCGCGTGGCCGTCGAGACGTTCGTCGCTCGCTTCCCGCGCTTCGAGCTCGCCGACCCGGCGGCCGTCCGCTGGAGCGTCGGGCAGATCCGCGGGCCGCGCGAGCTGCCGGTGCGGATCCTCGAACGGTCCTGACCCTCGTCACTGCCGCATGCGTTCGGTGATGTCGTGCTGCAACTGATTCGCCGTGCGAGAACTGCTCCGGCGGTCGCGACGGCGGCGTTCGCCGTGCTGGGGTTGGCGTGGGCGTTGAGCACGCCCCCTGGGGCAGCGCCTGACGAGCCGTCGCACTACGTCCGCATGGTGGGCCTCGCGCGCGGTGAGCTCGTGGGCGCCCGCGTCGACCCTTCGACGCCCACACCGGGGGCCCTGCCGAACATCGAGGCCGTCGAACGGATGAACCGCGAGGCCGGTCGGTACGACGTGCCCCGCCTGCTCACACCGCCCAAACCGTGCAATGCGTTCCGCCCGGACCTGCCGTTCAACTGCCCGTGGGCGCCGATCGACGCGCCGAGCGGGGAGGACATCTCGTACCACGCCCGGTACCTGCCGGGGGCCTACGTCGTCCCTGCCGCACTGAGCCGTGTCGGCTCCACGATGTGGCAGGCGTTGTCCGCCGGGCGGATCGGCTTCCTGTTGCAGGCCACGGCGCTGTTCGCCGTGGTGGCGGCCGCGGTCAGCCAGCGCTGCCGCCTGCGTGGACGGCTCTCGACCGGCTCGGCGGTCGTGCTCGCCACGGGAGCCACGCCGCTCGTGCTGTTCACGGCCGGGACCCTGGCGCCGAACGGCACCGAGGTGCTCGCCCTCGCCGCTGTCACCGCGTCGGCGATGCGACTCGCCCTCGGCTGGTCGACCCGGTGGATGTGGTGCCTGGCGCTCTGCTCGCTCGTGGCCAGTTGGTCGCGTGACCTCGGAGCGCCGAGCGTGGCGCTCGCCCTCGTCGCAGTTGCGCTCGTCGAGCCGTCGATCGTCGCCGTGGCCCGTGAGCGGCGACAGGGTGTACGGCTACCGCTCGCCCTGATGGCCATCGGGGCGGTCTCCGCGGTGGTCTGGCAGCTGGTGAACAAGGTGTCGGTGCTGCACCGGCCCGGCAGCTTCGCCGACCTGTCCACGGGGTTGTCCGACGTGGGCGAGGCCGTGCTCGCGTCCGTCGGGCTGGTGGGCTGGCTCGACGTGCGCATCCATCGTGCGCTCGAGGTGGCCTGGGTGGTCGTCGCTGCACTGGCGGCCGGGGCGACGCTGACGCGGGTGTCGTCACGGGTGCAGCGGGTCGTGGCGGGTGTCGCCGCGCTCACGGCGCTCACCGGTGTCGTCCTGTCCATCGGCCTGCGCGCCGTCGGGTTCGGTCTGCAGGCGCGCTTCCTGTTGCCGCTCCTCGCCATCGGCCTGGTGGTGCTGGTGATGGCACCTCAGCGCGATGCGCCCTGGTCCCCCGGGGTGGTGCGCGGCGCCCTCGTGCTCGTGGCGGTCGGCCATCTGGCGATGCTGTTGCAGGCCGCCCATCGCCACGCCAACGGCATCGGTCAGCATGTCGACTTCGTCACGCCGGTGTGGTCTCCGCCACTCGGTTGGGGGGCGTCGATCGGCCTCATGGTGCTCGGCGCTGTGCGCGTGATGGCCGTGCCCCTCGGTGGTGGTCAGCGTGCTGTCGGCGCTGGCACGACCTCGTCGTCGTAGATCCCGCGTCGCCCGACCACGGCGCGGGCGACCCAGGTCACGACCAGCGCCGGCAGGATCGCCTGCCAGCCGAACAGCTCGCCGGCCATGACCGCGCCGGTGAGTGGCAGGCGGGCGGCGGCGCCGAACACACTGACCAGCCCGATCGAGGCCAGTGCGGCCTGCGGGAGCCCGAGCGGACCGGCTGCCACTGCACCGAGGGTCGCGCCGGCGACGAACAGCGGGGTCACCTCACCGCCGACGAAGCCGGTGCCCAGGGCCACCACGGTCAACAGCAGCTTCAGCCAGGGCATCCACCACGCCAGGTCGGCGCCGCCGATGGCGTCGTCGATGAGCGGGAGCGACAGGCCGAGGGCGTCGCGGCCGACGAGCAGTGCCAGGCCCAGGGTGACGAGCCCACCGAGCACCGGACGCAGGAACGGTCGGGTCACATGCCGCGCCATCCGTCGCCGCACACGGGTGAGCGCGCTGCGGAACAGGCGCGCAGCGACACCGAACAGCACTGCGGCCGCGAGCAGGCGCAGCGGCAGCAGCGGACCGAGTGGCAGGTCGAGCGTCGGTCGGGCGGGGTGCTGGTGACCGAGGGCCACCACGACCGCGTGACCGACGAAGGATGCGCCGGCTGCGGCGACGATCGTGCGCAGCGATCGTCGATGGCTTGCTTCGAGAGCGAACACCAGGCCGGCCCATGGCACGCCGAACACCGACCCGAACCCACCGGCGAGCGCAGCGCGGGCGAGCACCGCCCGGCGGTCGCGATCGATGCGCCCGGCCCGGGCGACCGAGTCGGTGATCGACGACGACATCTGCACGGCGGCGCCTTCGCGCCCCACGGACGCCCCGACGAGATGGCCGAGCAGGGTGCCGAACAGCACGAGCGGAGCCATGAGCGCCGGGATGCCGCCCGAGTAGCGCCGAGCCTCGCCCACGGCGAGCGACGTGCCGCCCGCCGCTCGGGGCCCCGCTGCGTGGGCGGCGAGGCCGATGACGAGCCCACCGACCGGGAGCAGCCAGATGAGCCAGGTCCGCTCGACGCGCAGCTCGGTGCCCGCGTCGAGCGCCTCGAGGAACACGAACGACGCCAACCCGGCGAGCGCGCCGGACGCCGCGCCGAACGCGCCGTCACCGATCAGGCGGGCGAGTCGACGCAGCACGCCGTCAGAGCTTCTTGAGCGGCGCCCAGGCGAGAGAGAGGTGCTTGGTGCCGACGCCGGCGAACCGTACGGACGCCTCGGCACGGTCCCCGTCACCGCGGACCTCGATCACCACACCCTCGCCGAAGGTCGGGTGGACGACGTCGTCACCGACGCGCAGGCCGAGCGAGTCGGCGCCGGACGGCGCGGGCGCGCTGCGGCCGGCGCGCATCGCGGCCTCGACCACCCGCTCGCGGTGCGCAGCGACGTCGTCGTCAGGGTCGAACGAGCTGAGCGCTGCGCCGCGACGAGCGCCGCTGTCGGGTCGGGAGCGGTAGCTCGACCGGCCGAGGCCGCTGCGGCCGCCCACCTTGCCGACGCTCTCGACCAACTCGGGTGGGAGCTCGTCGAGGAACCGGCTCGGCGGGTTGTACTGGGTGGCGCCGAACAGCGTGCGGCTCCAGGCGTGGGTGATGTGCAGGCGGCGCTGGGCCCTGGTGATGCCCACATAGGCGAGCCGTCGCTCCTCTTCGAGCTCGGTGGGCTCGGTGAGCGCCCGAGTGTGGGGGAAGACACCTTCCTCGAGGCCGACGAGGAACACGTCGGGGAACTCGAGGCCCTTGGCCGAGTGCAGGGTCATCAGCACCACGCGGTTGTCGCCATCGAGCTGGTCGGTGTCCGCCACGAGCGAGACCTGCTCGAGGAACTCGTCGATGCGCGTGTACTCACGGGCCGAGCCGACGAGCTCGCCCAGGTTCTCGAGCCTGCCCTGCGATTCGACGGACGCCTCGGCCTCGAGCTCGGCCAGGTAGCCGCTCGACTCGAGGGCCGACTGGAGGATCTCGGCCGGGCCGCTCTCGGCGGCCACGAGGATCGCCAGGTCGTCGAGCAGCGCCGGGAACGCCTCGATGCCGCGCGCCGCCGGACCGGTGACGCCGGCCTCGGCTGCGTCGCGCATCGCGTCGAGGAAGCTGAGCCCGTGTGCTGCGGCATAGGTGTCGAGCTTGGCGACGCTCGTGTCGCCGACCCCGCGACGCGGCACGTTGAGCACTCGCTTGAGGCTCACTTCGTCGGCCGGGTTCACCGCGGCGCGCAGATAGGCGAGGGCGTCCTTCACCTCGCGGCGGTCGTAGAAGCGGGTGCCGCCGACCACCTTGTAGGGCACGCCCATCCGGATGAGCGACTCCTCGAGCACGCGGGCCTGGGCGTTGGTCCGGTAGAACACGGCGATCTCGCGCCACTGCTGGGCGTCGGTCTCGTGCAGGCGGTGGACCGTGCGCGCCACCCACGCGGCCTCATCGTGCTCGTCCTCGGCGTGGTAGCGCACGATGCGATCACCCTGGCCGAGCTCGCTCCACAGCTCCTTCGGACGCCGGCCGGCATTGTTCGAGATGACGGCGTTGGCCGCGTCGAGGATCACCTGGGTGCTGCGGTAGTTCTGGTCGAGCACGATGGTGGTGACGTCGGCGAAGGCCTCCTCGAACTGGTTGATGTTGCGCACGTCCGCGCCGCGCCAGCCGTAGATCGACTGGTCGTGGTCGCCGACGGCGGTGATCGCGCCGCTCTCCCGGGCGAGGAGCACGGCCAGCTCGTTCTGGGCGATGTTGGTGTCCTGGTACTCGTCGATCAGGATGTGGCGGAACCGCTCCTGGTAGCTGCGCAGCACATCGGGGTGCCCGCGGAACAGCTCGACGGTCTGCATCAACAGGTCGTCGAAGTCCATCGCCCCGGCCCGGTGGAGGCGCTGCTGGTAGTCGCGGTACACCTCGGCGTGCTTGCGGTCGAAGATGTGCGCCGCCCGTTCGGCGGCCTGGTCCGGGCTGATCAGCTCGTTCTTCCAGAGGCTGATGACGCCGTGCACACCACGCGGGGTGAAGCGCTTCGAGTCGAGGCCGAGGTCGCGGATGACGTAGCCGGTGAGCCGCTCGGCATCGGCCTGGTCGTAGATGCTGAACGTGCGCGGGTAGCCGAGCAGGTCGGCATGGGCGCGCAGGATGCGCACGCAGGCCGAGTGGAACGTGCTCACCCACATCTTGTGGGCGACCGGGCCGATGAGCGCCGCCACCCGCTCGCGCATCTCGGCGGCGGCCTTGTTGGTGAAGGTGATGGCGAGGATCTGCATCGGGTGCACGCCCTCCTCCACGAGGTGGGCGATGCGGTGGGTGAGCACTCGGGTCTTGCCCGAACCAGCGCCGGCGACGACGAGGAGGGGGCCTCCTCGGTGGACGACGGCGTCGAGTTGGTCGGGGTTGAGGCCGCTCGGTTCGGCGCGGTCGTTCGGCATGGCCCTTCCATCCTACGGAGGAGCGGTGCACCGCCCCCGACGTGGTTGAATCTTGGTATGAAGGCAGCAGTCCTCTACGAGAGCCTCACCGGCAACACCCAGCGTGCAGGCGAGCGGATCGCCTCGTTGCTCCAGCAGGAGGGTTGGTCGATCACCGGCTTCGACCCGCTGCGCGAGCCCAACCACGCCGCCTTGCAGGAGGCCGACTTCGTGCTCGTCGGCACCTGGGTGCACGGGCTGTTCGTGGTCGGCCAGGCTCCGTGGGCGCTCGGCCACATCGGCCATCTTCCGACCATGCGCGGCAAGAAGGCGGCGGTGTTCTGCACCTTCGCCCTCAACCCGGGCTCGACCCTCGACAAGATGACCACGGCCGTGATGGACCGCGGCGCCGACGTGATCGGGGGCCTGGCGCTCAACCGGGCCAAGCTCGAGGCGCACTCGGAGGTCTTCGTCGAGCGTCTGCTCGCCAACCTGCCACCGTCGCTCACGTCGGCCTGACCTGCGAACGGCTCCGGCCACCCGGCCCGCTCAGGGCGAGGTCGTGGGCGACGTCGACGTCGTGGTGGACGGCGTGGTCACGCTCAGGTTGAGCGACAACGTGTCGCCGACGATCACCCGCACTCTCGGTGGACGCGCCAGCTGCTCCGGTTCGAGCGTGCGGCCCTCGCAGTCGGTGAACTGCCTGGTGCCGCGGACCTGCTCGACGAGGCATTCCGGCCCACGGTCCTCCGGATAGGCGTAGTAGGCCCGCCAGCCCTTCCTCGGGTCGTCGCCCGTGTGATCGAGCACGATGCTGCGCTCGCCCTGGTCGCCGGTCAGGCCCTGGAACAGCAGGGGCCCGCCCTCGTCGATGATCCGGGCGATGTTGTCGGTGTTGCCCACCTCGAACTCGGTGGGCACCAACCGCTCGCTCACGTCCTCGGGGTTGCGCGACAGCAGGGATGCCGCGCCCCAGAGGATGAGTCCCATGACGGCGAAGAACACGATGCCGCCGAGGACCGGGACGACCGCCCGGACGACGGGAGAGCTCGGCAGCGTGGGGCGGCGCACGGCCACAGTCTGTCCGTCGCCTGCGCCTTCGCCAACGCGGAGCCCCGACCAGGGTGCCGATCGGTTGGTCGCCGACCGTCCGACGCGCCTAGGGTCATCGACTCGTGAAGCGTCCCTACCGAGTGGTCGTCGCCAAGCCCGGTCTCGACGGGCACGACCGCGGAGCCAAGACCATCACCCGGGCACTGCGCGACCACGGGTTCGAGGTCATCTACACCGGTTTGCACCAGACGCCCGAGCAGATCGCCGAGACGGTCCTGCAGGAAGACGCCGACGCCGTCGGGCTGTCGCTGCTCTCGGGCGCCCACCTCACCCTGTTCCCGCGGACCATGGAGGAGCTGCGCTCGCGTGGGCTCGGCGAGGTGATGGTGTTCGGTGGCGGGGTGATCCCCGACGCCGATGCGCGGGCGCTGCGTGAGCAGGGTGTCGCGGAGATCTTCGGGCCGGGCTCGTCGCTCAAGGCCATCGCGCAGTGGTTGGAAGAGGCGCTCGACGCCAGAGAGGACTGATCCAGTGGACCTGTTCGAATACCAGGGCAAGCAGTACTTCGCCCGCTACGACATCCCGGTGTCGCCGGGAGGCGTGGCCTACACCGTCGACGAGGCGCTCGCTGTCGCCGAGCAGGCCGGCTACCCGGTGGTCGTGAAGGCGCAGGTGCAGGTGGGCGGGCGCGGCAAGGCCGGTGGCATCAAGCTGGCCGACAACGCCGACGAGGTGCGCCTCCATGCCAGCAACATCCTGGGCATGGACATCAAGGGCCATGTCGTCAAGCGCGTCTGGGTCGAGCACGCCAGCGACATCGTCAAGGAGTATTACGCCTCCTACACCCTCGACCGTGCCGCGAAGAAGCATCTGCTGATGCTGAGCGCCCAGGGTGGCGTCGACATCGAGGCGGTCGCGGCGAGCGATCCGAGCGCGATCGTCATGCTGCACATCGATCCGGTCGACGGCATCTCGCTCGCGGCCGCGCGCGCGGCCGCGGTCGACGCGAAGATCGACGCCGAGGCCGTCGACGGGGTGGCCGAGATGCTCGTGAAGCTCTACCGGTGCTTCACCGAGGGCGACTGCGACCTCGCCGAGATCAACCCGCTGATCCTGCGGCCCGACGGCGGCGTGCACGCCCTCGACGCCAAGGTCTCCCTCGACAACAACGCGGCGTTCCGCCACCCCGAGTGGGAGGAGTTCCGGGCGACCGAGGAGCTCGACGCCCGTGAGCAGCTGGCCCGCACCCACGACCTGCAGTACATCGGGCTCGACGGCACCGTGGGCATCATCGCCAACGGCGCCGGCCTGGCGATGAGCACGC
>DAINND010000046.1:0-13485 GCA_036736065.1 Ilumatobacteraceae bacterium | reverse complement strand
CGGTCGGCGCCTGGCAGAACACGTCGTCGACCTGTGCGGCGAAGACCAGCCAGGCGCCTGCGGCGAGCTCGGCGGCGAGCTGGCCGGGGCCCCATCCGCTGTAGCCGCGGAAGACGCGCACCTGATGGAAGGTCGCCCCCATGTCCCCGGGGCGGCTCGTGAGGTCGACCGTGCCGACGTTGCCGCCGATGATCCCCCAGCCAGGCGCGGTCGCCGAGCTCGACGAGGCCAGCGCGATCAGGGAGTCGTCACCGACGGGCCCGCCCGCGTGGAGGCGCGCCGGATGGGCGAGCAGCGGGAGCCAGGCGTCCATGGTGTCGATGCCGAGCGCCAGCACGTCGAGCCCGGGCCCGAAGTCGTCGATGCGGTTGAGCACGACCCCGAGCGCGCCGTCGGCGTCGTGCTCGATGACGAAGACCACGCTGCGATCGAAGTTGGGGTCCTCGAGCGGCGGCGTCGCCACCAAGAGGCGCCCTTTCGTGGACCGATCGAATGGCACGCCCCCATTGTGCCCGAGTGGTCCACTGCTGCACCACCGGGTTGCTGAGTAGGATCCGGACGTGGAGCAGGGTCGGACCGCAGTCGTCGAGAGGCCCCGTGGTGTCAGCCGGCGCCTGGCCGTCGGGCTCGACCTCGCTGGCCCGGGGGTGACGATGGCCCTCCAGGGGGTCAGCTCGATCATCACGACGCGTGCCGACCAACTGGCCCGCTGGATCGTCGCCCGGGATGTGCCGACGCTGTGGGTGTCACCCGTCGCTCTCCGGACGATCGCCGAGCGCGAAGGTGGGCAGGGCGACGAGGTCGCTGCCGTCGTCGCCGTGCCGGGCTGGTTCGGGGCCCTCGACCGGGCGGCGGCACGCGCACTGCTCGGTGCGAGCGGCTATCGGGTCCGGATCGTGTCGGCACCGTCGGCCGCAGCCACCTCGTGGGCCAGCGACAACAGAGGGGCGGCGACCGAGCGGGTGCTGTTGTGCGTCGACATCGGGCACGGTGTGTCGGGCGCCGTGGTGGCGCTGGAAGCGCACGGCGCGCGCGAGGTCGCCGCCGCCGCACTCGCGCCCGCTCGCGCCAGCGTGCCGGGAGCGCCGGTGCGGCCGGAGGTCCTCACGGCGTTGGTCGCCCAACTGATGCGCAGGGCCGAGGCGGCACTGGGGAGACCCGTCGATGTCGCCCTCGTCGTCGGCGATGCCGGCGATGCCTCGCTCCACGCGCTCTGGCCGCGGGTCGTCGCTGCGGCGACCGGGGCGGGTGAGGTGCAACCGGCGACGATGGTCGCTGCCCGCTCCGAGCACGTTGCCGCAGGGGCTGCTCGACTGGCGCTCGCCGATGGAGGAGCGGCGCCCGAACTGTTCGGGGGAGTGGTGGCCCACCCCCTCGGGGTGGTGGTGGACGACGGAGCCGGCCGACGGGTGATGACCGTGGCTGCCGGCGGCGCACCGGTGCCCTTCGTCGGGGTCCAGGCCTTCGCTGCCGACGCCTCGGGGCCGGTCCGACTCGAGTTGCTCGAGTCGCGCCGACCCGGTTCCGGGGACGACCCGGGGGATTGGTCCCCTGTCGCCACGGCCACGTGGACCGGAGCGCGAGACGTTGGCGCCGGCCACCCGGGGGGCTCGGTGCAGGTGGCGCTCGAGCTCACGATCGACAGCGACGGCGGCGTCCAGGTCGGGCCTCCTGGCAGTTGGTCGGTCGAGGTCGCAGATGGCGTCGTGCAGTGGGTCGGTGGCACCGTGCCCCCCGTCGAGGGAGAGTCCGGCGGGCGCCGCGGTCCGTCGGCCGGGATGGTGCGGGTCGGTGCTGCACCCCCAGCAGCCGGTCCCGCGGTCGGCGCACGGACGGCCGGGCCGAGCGCCCCGGTGCGTGGTCGTCCGCTCGCCTGGCCGGCGACGATGGGGGCGGTGACGACGACGGCGACGATGCACGCATGGCCGCCGCCCGGCATTGCCGTCGAGAACCTGGCGGTCGATCAGCTCGTTGCGGCGGACGAGGTGCCCCTGCCGCCGACGATCGAGCTCGACGACCGGGCGCTCGAGGAGATCGCCTGCGCCGAGATCGGCGCCCCGAGCCTGGCCTCGGCCCTGGTCGACGTCGAACGAGCGTTGTCGAAGCACTTCGGCCTGCTGATCGGTGTGCGCTCGGCGCCGGCGCTGCTCGCCTGCGACGACGATGCCGACGTCGCATACCAGCGGGCGGCGGGCCGGAGGCTGGGGCAGGGGCGCGAGGGGCAGCCCGGCGGCGGGCTCACGGAGGCGGTGCGCGCCGCCATCCGGGCCGCGCGCCGCTGCTTCGCCGATCCGACGAGGCCCCTGTTCGCTGGTGGCACGGCCGAGGCGATCGCTGCTGATGCCGTGCAGGTGGCCGAGCACCTGCACCTCGTGGTGGGCGAGGTCGCGCCGGCCGAACGGCAGCGCATCGTCCACGACGCGCGACTGCGTGGGCTGTCTCGTGACTCACTGGCGCGCGTGCTGCACGGTGTGCCCGGCGAGATCCTGAACGCCCCCGAGTCGCACATGCGCACGTCGCGGCATCTGCGAGACGCAGCTGCACGGGTCGGCGACGGGCACCGGGGCTGGTCGCTCGAGGTGCACGCCGACCCCGACGAGGCCGTGATCCCCGCGACTCGACCGGGCATCACCCAGCTGCGGGTCGTGCTGCTCGAGCCCTACCCCGGGGCGGTCTGAGCGTTCCGTTCAGGTGGTCGTGGTCGAGTGCTCGACCCCGACGGCGAGCGGTGAGCCCTCGTGCGGGATCTCGGTGACCGTGCCGGAGGTGTGCTTGCGGAGGGCTCCGATGAGGCGGCCGACCAGATGCTCGAAGGTGTCGAGCATGATGTCGAAGTCGCCCATCAGGGTCCAGTTGTCGACGTAGAACAGGTCGAGGCGGCGGTACGCGTCGAACGACGGGCTGTCGCGGGCCTCGACCTGCCAGAGCCCCGTGATGCCCGGCTTGACGAGCTCGCGGCGACGTAGCTCGTCGTCGAAGTGCACCACCTCGCGCGGCAGGGCCGGACGCGGTCCGACGAGGCTCATCTCACCCTTGAGCACGTTGAACAGCTGAGGGATCTCGTCGATGCTGGACAGCCGCAGCAGCCGACCCACTCGGGTCACCCGTGGGTCGTGCTCCATCTTGAACAGCGGGCCATTGCGCTCGTTGGACTGCGCGAGCGCCGCCGAGCGGGCCTCTGCGTCCACGGACATCGTGCGCAACTTGTAGACCGCGAACATCGAGCCGTGCTGGCCGACGCGCGTCTGCTTGAACAGGATCGGTCCACGGTCGGTCAGCTTGATCGCGACCGCCGCCACCAGGAGGACGGGCAGGGTGAGCACGAGCACGACCGAACTGACCGCGAGGTCGATGAGCCGCTTCAGTGCGTGGTCGATGGGACGCGGCTCGATCTGCTCGAGGTAGATCATCGGTTCCCGGGCGATGTGCAGTTGGCGCAGCCGACCGATGTCGAAGCCCGCGAGGCCACTCGCCACCTGGACGTGCACGTGTCGCCGCTGCAGGCGCTTGACGACGTCGGCGACCCCCGGCTGCTCGATGCTCGACGGGCTCACCACCACACCCGTCACCCCTGACAGCGTGACGAGGTCCTCGGTGCGCTCGATCGGTCCCAGCCATAGCGCGGCGAGACCGTGCTCCGCGGCCGAGGCACGATCGCCGATCACGCCGATGGCGCGCATGCCGTAGTCGGGATGGTCGCCGAGGAGGGCGACGAGGTGGGCCGCGTGGGGGCCGCTCCCGATGACGATCACGTCGCGCGCGTTGGCGCCCTCGTGACGGCTGGCGCGCACGGCGATGCGGTACGCCGACCGGCCACCCACCAGCAGGATCAGCATCAACGCTCCGCCGACGATGATCTCCTCGAGTGCGATGAAGGTGTCGACGGCCCCGAAGAGCAGACGGTCGAGCACCAGCAGCGCCACCATCGTGAACGCAGTGGAACGGGCGATGAGTCGCACCTCGATCGAGCGGATCGAGCAGACACGCGACAGCCACAAGCCGTGCAGGCGCACCATGGCGAGCGCGGTGAGCAGCGCGCAGAGCCCGACGAGCAGCGACGCCGCCGATGGGCGACCCCCGGAGTGGGGGCCCCCGAGCAGGATCGGGAACCAGGCGATGGCGAGCAGGGCCAGGTCGACCAACACGAGGATGGCCTTGAGACCGGACCGAACGATGGGTGTGCGGACCACGGTCTAGATGGTGTCGTACCACCCTGCTGCGCAGCCACGGTTTCCGGTCAGGGGTCCGTCAAGATGCGCACCCTCCGCTCACGGGGCGTGGGTCGGCGTGCGCGTCGCGGCGTCCAGCGGGTGGAGAGTGGTATGTTCATGCATCAAGCTGTATAGTCATCCGAGTGACTAGGACACGCACCGCGGCCGTCATCGGCGCATCGGGCTACACGGGCGTCGAGCTGTTGCGCCTCATCGCCCAACATCCGCAGCTCGACCTCGTGGCAGCCAGTGGTGACAGCCAGGCAGGCGTACGAGCATCCTCGCTGTACCCGAGCCTGGCTGCGGCCTACCCGGACCTCGTGTTCGGCGAGTTCGACCCGGCGCAGGTCGACGGAGCCGACGTGGTGTTCCTCGGGCTGCCGCACGAGGCGAGCATGGCGCTCGCGCCCGAGCTGATCGATCGCGTGGGTTGTGTGGTCGATCTGTCTGCGGCCTACCGCCTGAAGGACGCTGCGCTCTACCCGCAGTGGTACGGCTTCGCCCACGAGCAACCCGCAGAGCTCGCGCGGTCCGTGTTCGGGCTGCCCGAGCTCTACCGGGACCACCTCCCGGGAGCTCGCCTCGTCGCCACCCCCGGCTGCCACGTCACGGCCGCCGTGCTGGTGCTCGCACCGCTGGTGGCCGCCGGCCTGATCGAGCCGACGGGGATCGTCGTCAACAGCATCACCGGGGTGAGCGGCGCCGGTCGAGCGCTCAAGCACGGCTCGCAGTTCTGCACCGTCGACGAAGACGTCCAGGCCTACGGCTTGCTCGACCATCGCCACACACCGGAGATCGAACAGGTCCTGACCGACCAACTCGCCGGTCGCGGCACCTGCCAGGTGTTGTTCACGCCGCACCTGGCCCCGCTCAACCGCGGCATCCTCGCCACCTGTGTGGCCCGGCCGGTCGGCGAGGCGTCGACCGATGCGCTCCTCGATGCGCTGCGCGACCGCTATCGAGACGAGCCGTTCGTGGTGGTCGGACCGGAGTCGCCCTCCACCAAGGCCACCCTCGGCACCAACACCTCGATGCTCACGGCGCGGTTCGACCCGCGCACCAAGACGGTGCTCGCCATCGCAGCGATCGACAACCTCTGCAAAGGAGCGAGCGGCGGGGCGCTCCAGGCCGCCAACGTCGCCCTCGGCCTCGACGAGTCCGCCGGCCTGCAGAAGGTGGGGTTGTACCCGTGAGCGCCGCAGACCGGGCCGCCGTCCTCGTCGAGGCGTTGCCCTACATCCAACGGTTCGCCGGTCAGGTCGTCGTCGTGAAGTACGGCGGCAACGCCCTCGCCGGCAGCAGCGACGATCAGGCGCTGGCCCTGTTCGCCCAGGACCTGGTGCTGATGCGCGCCGTGGGCATGCGCCCCGTCGTCGTGCACGGTGGAGGTCCGCAGATCAGTGACCTGATGCGCCGACTCGGCAAGGACACCGAGTTCCGCAACGGGCTGCGGGTCACCGACGCAGAGACCGTCGACATCGCGCGGATGGTGCTGATCGGACAGGTCAACCCGCAGCTCGTGGCGGCCATCAACGTGCACGGGCCGGTCGCCGTCGGTGTCTCGGGAGAGGATGCCGGCCTCATCCGCGCCGCGGCGCGCGACCCCGAGCTCGGCTTCGTCGGCGACGTCGCCCACATCGACCCGACGATCCTGCAGAGCCTGATCGTCGACGAGTTCATCCCCGGCGTGGCCACGATCGGGACCGACGCTGCGGGGCAGGCGTACAACATCAACGCCGACACCGTCGCGGGTCGGATCGCGGTGGCGCTGCAGGCCGAGAAGCTGGTCTACCTCACCGACATCGAGGGGCTGCGTCGCGTGGTCGACGATCCCTCGAGCCTGATCAGCCAGACGACGCCCGACGAGCTCGACGGGCTGGTGTCGTCGGGTGTGATCGCCGGCGGGATGATCCCGAAGGTGGAGAGCTGCGTCGACGCAGTGCGCGGCGGGGTCCGTCGGGCCCACATCCTCGACGGGCGCATCCCCCACGTCCTCCTGCTCGAGCTGTTCACGGACGAGGGGATCGGAACCATGGTGTGCGAGGAGGATCCGCGATGAGTGCCCACGCGTTCGACACGACGACCGGAGGAGTGGGGTGCCCGTTCATGCCCGTCTTCGGTGCCCCGCAGGTGATGTTCGTGCGTGGTCGTGGCACCGAGCTGTGGGACAGCGACGGACGCCGCTATCTCGACTTCCTGTGCGGTCTCGCCGTCACCTCGCTCGGCCACTCGAACCCGGCCGTCACGTCGGCGATCGTCGAGCAGGCGGGGAAGTTGCTGCACGTCAGCAACTTCTTCAGCAACGACGCCGCTGCTCGGGCGGCGGTCGATGTGGTCGAGCTGCTCGGCCAGGCCACGGGAGACGACGGGCAGGTCTTCTTCTGCAACTCTGGCGCCGAGGCGAACGAAGCTGCCCTGAAGCTCGCCCGCAAGTTCGGTGGGAGAGGTCGCCATGTGGTGGTGAGCGCGTTCGGCAGCTTCCATGGCCGCACCCTGGCGGCACTGGCGGCGACCGGCCAGCCTGCCAAGCACGAGCCGTTCGCTCCCATGCCGGAGGGGTTCCGCCACGTGCCCTTCGGTGACCTCACTGCCCTCGAAGCCGCCATCGACCCGTCTGTGGCGGCGGTGCTCATCGAGACGGTGCAGGGTGAAGGAGGCGTCGTCCCCGCGGAGGACGACTACATGCGCGGCATCCGCCGAGTGTGCGATGAGCGGGGGGTGCTGCTCATGGTCGACGAGGTGCAGACCGGCTTCGCCCGCACCGGCCGTTGGTTCGGCTTCGAGCATGCAGGCGTCCGCCCCGACGTCGTCACGATGGCCAAGGCGATGGGCAACGGCTTTCCGGTGGGTGCGGTCTGGGCCCGTCGCGAGGTGGCCGCGGCATTCGCGCCCGGCGACCACGGCAGCACCTACAGCGGCACGGCGATCGCCACCGCCGTCGTCAGCGCCGTCATCGCCGAGATGCGCCGCATCGACGCGCCCTCGCTCGCATCGGTGCGCGGTGACCACCTCCGGGCCCGGCTGGCCGCCGTGCCGGGAGTGGCATCGGTCCGCGGCCGGGGGTTGCTGCTCGCCGCTGAGCTCGAGGCCGGCCTCGACGCGAAGGCGGTCTACACCGAGCTGCTGGCCCGCGGCCTGGTCACCAACCCCGTGACCGCCACGGCGCTGCGCCTGGCCCCGCCGCTCACGGTGTCCGAGGCCGAGATCGACGAGGCGGTCGAGCTGCTCGCCGAGGTGCTGGCATGAACGACTTCCTCGACATCGCCGGGCGCGACCCGGAGCTGCTGACGGGCCTGCGCGACCTGTCGGAGCGTCCTGCGGCCTCGCTCGGCCGACCTCTCGACGGGCAGGGTGTCGCGCTGATCTTCGAGAAGCCGGCGAACCGCACCAGGCACAGCACGGAGATGGCTGTCGTCCAGCTCGGTGGGCATCCGGTCTACACCCGGGGCGAGGAGATCGGCTTCGATGTGCGCGAGCCGGTGGAGGACATCGCCCGGATCATGGCCGGCTACCACGCCGTCATCGCCGCCCGGGTGTTCGCCCACCAGGTCGTCGAGCGGCTCGCCGCGGCCAGCCCGGTGCCGGTCGTCAACCTGCTCAGCGATCACAGCCATCCGCTCCAGGGGCTGGCCGATGCGCTCACGATGCGCCAGGCGCTCGGACGACTCGCCGGACGCACGGTCGCGTTCGTCGGCGACTATGCGAACGTCACCCGCTCGCTCGCCGAGATCAGCGTCAGCCTCGGCATGCACGTACGGCTCGGCTGCCCGGCCGGCTACGACGCCTCGGCCGACGAGCTCGCCCGGATCGCGACGCTCGGCCCCGGGAGCATCGAGCAGTCCGACGACCCCGTCGCAGCGGTGCGCGGTGCCGACGTCGTGCACACCGACACATGGACGTCGATGGGCCGCGAGGCGGAGAAGGCCGAGCGCGCCACGGTGTTCGCTCCCTACCAGGTGGACGAGGCGCTGATGGCCCAGGCCGCACCGGGAGCGCGGTTCATGCACTGCCTGCCGGCCTACCGCGGGCTCGAGGTGAGCGCAGCGGTCATCGACGGCCCCCGGTCGCTCGTCATCGAGCAGGGCCACAACCGGATGCACACCGCGCGAGCGGTGCTCGCCGTCCTCGCAGGAGTCACCCCATGACCACCAAGGTGCAGCGCCAACAGGCTGTCGCCCGCTTGATCGCGACCAATCCCGTCGGCAGCCAGCCCCAACTCCTCGAGCTCCTCGCCGGAGAAGGGATCTCGGCCACGCAGGCCACGGTGTCGCGCGACCTCGACGAGCTCGGCGCGGTGAAGGTCCGTGTGCCCGGCGGTGAGACCGTCTACGCGATCCCCGAGTTCGCGCCGGCGCGCATCGCCCCGGAGGACCACCTGCGCCGGGTGATGGGCGAGTGGGTCGCCGAGGTGCGCTCGTCGGGCCACCTCGTCGTGCTGCGCACGCCGCCGGGCTGCGCCCACGTGGTCGGCTCCGCCCTCGACCGCTCGAACCTCCACGGCCTGCTCGGAACGGTCGCCGGTGACGACACGTTGCTCTGCGTCGCAGACGAGGACCTCGGCGGGCCGGCGCTCGCCGCCGCCCTTCGCGACCTGGCGGGGTTGTCGTGAGCGCTCCCGACAGTGGCCGCACGCTCTGGCACGGCCGGTTCGCCTCCGGCCCCGCCGAGGAGCTGATGGCCTTCACGGAGAGCCTGTCGTTCGATCGCCTGCTCTGGGCCGACGACATCGAGGGCTCGCGGGCGCATGTGCGCGGCCTGGCGCGTGGCGGCATCATCTCGGCCGAGGAACGAGACGGCATCCTCGCTGCGCTCGACGACGTGGGCCGCGAGCTCCAGGCTGGCAGCTTCGTGTTCGTGGCCTCGGACGAGGACATCCACACCGCCGTCGAACGCCGGGTCACCGAGCTGGCCGGCCCAGCAGGAGCCAAGCTGCACACCGGCCGCAGCCGCAACGATCAGAGCGCCACCGGTGTGCGCCTGTGGCTGAAGCGTGAGCTGCTGGTGGTGGCTGCACGGATCGTCGAGCTGCAGGCCGTGCTGCTCGATCGAGCCGTGAGTGCCGGCGACACCTATCTGCCCGGCTACACGCACCTCCAGCGCGCCCAGCCGGTGCTGTTGGCCCACCACCTGCTGGCCCACGGATGGGCGCTCGGTCGCGACGTCGAGCGCATCCTCGACGCGCGCGAGCGCGTCGACGTGTCGCCCCTCGGCGCCGGTGCGCTGGCCGGCTCGTCGCTGCCGCTCGACCCGGACGGCACTGCCGTCGATCTGGGGTTCGCGCGACGCTTCGAGAACTCCCTCGACGCCGTCGGTTCGCGCGACCACGTCGCCGAGTCACTGTTCGCGCTCGCGATGGTGGCCGTCGACCTGTCCCGGCTCGGCGAGGAGTTCGTGCTCTGGACGTCCGACGAGTTCGGCTTCGCCCGGCTCGACGACGCCTATGCCACCGGGTCGTCGATGCTCCCGCAGAAGAAGAACCCCGACATCGCCGAGCTCGCACGAGGCAAGGCGGGGCGGGTGATCGGTGACCTCACCGGCTTCCTGGCCACGATGAAGGGCCTGCCCCTCGCCTACAACCGCGACTACCAGGAGGACAAGGAGCCGCTGTTCGACGCGATGTCCACGGTGCGCCTCGCGCTGGGAGCGATGACCGGGATGATCGCCACGGTGACGTTCGACCCGACGCGGATGCAGGCTGCGGCCGATGCCGAGACCAGCTCCGCGACCGACCTCGCCGAATGGCTCGTCGAGCGGGGCACGCCCTTCCGCGAGGCGCACGCAGTGGTGGGTGCGCTCGTGCGGCGGTGCCTGGCGGGGGAGGGCGCGCTACGCGACCTCGTGGCGGCGGATGCGGCGCTCGGGCCCGAGGCGGCCGCACTGGTCGCGCCCGGGGTGTCCGTGACGCGACGGACGACGCCGGGTGGGGCAGGCCCCGCGCCGGTCGCCGAACAGCTCGAGCGGTTCCGCCGGCGCATCGGCGAGCTTCGTGCAGCGGTTGGCGGCAACGTTCGCTGAGCGGGACGCGACCGTCGTCGCTCCCGACCTGTTGAACAAGGTCGTGGTCATCGACGGCTGCGCCGCGCGGATCACCGAGGTCGAGGCGTACACCGCCGATGATCCGGCCAGCCATTCGTTCCGGGGCCGCACGGCGCGCACTGCGGCGATGTTCGGTCCGCCCGGGCACTGGTACGTGTACCTGATCTACGGGATCCACTTCTGCCTGAACCTGGTCACCGGTCCCGAGGGGAACGGGCAGGCAGTGCTGATCCGGTCCGTGGTCGTCGACGGCGTGCCCCCGGCGACGACCCGTGGCCCCGGACGGTTGACCCGTGCGCTGGGCGTCGATCGCCGTCTCGACGGAGCGCCCGCCGACCTGTTCGACGACGGAGTGCCGCCGCCGGTGTCGCCGCTCGTCACGCCGCGCATCGGCATCAGTCGCGCCGTCGACTGGCCACGGCGCTGGCTGATCGACGACACCTAGGCCGGTCGTGCCTCGCCATGCATCCAGTAGCCGTGGGGATGGCACGAGGCCAGGCGCTCGGCGCTGCGCCGCCCGTCGCGCCAGCGCACGACCGACAGCACCGTGAGCTCCTCGGGTGGGTCGGTGGTGGGGATCGGCAGCCCCACGGTCTCGGCGGGGCTCTCGGCCACGACCCACGACAGGTCGCGGCCGGCCCCGATCCGGTCGAGCTCGGCGACGTAGGCGCGACGGCGCTCGGGCGGCAGGTAGTTGAGCACCCACGTGTTGATCACCACCGGATGGCCGCTCGCTCCTGCGTGGTCGACGAGCGCGGCGACGTCGTCGACCGCATCACCCTGGCGAACGTCCGGCGGCGAGCTGCGCGCGATCGCGAGCGCGGCGACGAGACGGTGGAAGCGGTCGGCCTGGTCGGGCCAGACACACGCTTCGAGCCACCGGCACGCCTGAGCGTCGGTGACGTCGATCGGCAACGCGTCGAGGCCGACGGCGGTGCGGATGCGGGGGATGGCACGAGCGAGCTCGACCGTCCCGCGGACGGAGCACTCGATACGCACCGTCGAGTCCGGCCCGAGCTCGAGCCCCACCGGTTCGTAGCGGTAGCGGTAGCGGTCGAGCAAGAGGGTGAGCCCAGCGCTCGCGCCGACGTCGACCAGGGACAGCTCGCCACACTCGTCGGCCACGCGGCCGAGCGCAGGCAACAGCAGGGCGCAACGCCCGACCTCGTTGGTCTGCGTGTGACGTGACGCCACGATGGCCCCGATCGCTTCGGACCGCTCGAGCGCGAAGGAGCGGAACTCGGCGAACGCGTCGGTGCGGTCGGCCGTGCCGCCGAGGTTCGGGTAGTGGCGCGAGAGCCGGTTCGTCGGCTCGGCGAGCAACAGATCGTGGACGGCTGCGAACAGCAGCACGGGGATCGCCTGCTCATCTGGCGCCGGATCGAGCAGGGCGAGCAGCGCTGGGTCGTCGGCGACGGCTGCCGCCAGCACGGCGTACAGCGGCGCACGCCCATCCGTGGTGCGGGCGAAGGAACGGAAGCGTTCTGCGAGCGTCGTGAGCCTCTGCATCGCGGGCGAACTTACCCGGGCTGATGCGCGCGCGGAGTCGGATTGAACGGTGGCAGACGCTCTCTGGACTGGCAACATGGGCAACCATGGATCTGATCGCCGACCTCGCGGCACGCGGCCTCGTGCACGACAGCACCGACCTCGACGCCCTGCGCGCCCGCCTCGCGTCAGGTCCGATCGGCGTCTACGTCGGGTTCGATCCGACGGCGTCGTCGTTGCACGCCGGCAACCTGCTCGGACAGGTGATGCTGCGCCGCTTCCAGCTCGCCGGCCATCGACCTGTCGTGCTCGCCGGCGGCGCCACCGGGATGGTGGGTGACCCGGGTGGTCGCAGCGAGGAGCGCAACCTGCTCGACGAGGAGACGCTCGCCCACAACGTGGCGTGCGTCAAGCGCCAGCTCGAGCGGATCCTCGACTTCGAGCCGGGGGCGTCTGCGGCTCGCTTGGTCGACAACGCGTCGTGGACCAAGCCGATGGGCGTGCTCGACTTCCTCCGCGACGTGGGCAAGCACATCACGGTCAACCAGATGGTGGCCAAGGAGTCGGTGCGCGCCCGGATGGAGAGCGAGCACGGCATCTCGTACACCGAGTTCAGCTACATGCTGTTGCAGGCGAACGACTTCCGCCATCTCTGCGAGCACGACGAGGTCGAGATGCAGATGGGAGGTTCGGACCAGTGGGGCAACATCGTGGCCGGGATCGACCTCATCCGTCGCCGGCTGGGGCGCCCGGCATACGGGCTGACCTGGCCGCTGCTCACGCGCAGCGACGGCCAGAAGATGGGCAAGTCGGTGTCCGGCGCGCTCTGGCTCGATGCCGATCTCACCTCGCCGTACCAGTTCCGCCAGTACTGGGTGCAGCTCCCCGACGCCGATGTGGAGCGTTTCCTCCTGCAACTCACCTTCCGCTCGGTGGAGGAGATCGGCGAGCTCGTGGCCGAGCATCAGCGGTCCCCGGAGCGGCGTGCCGCCCAACGCGCCCTCGCCCACGACGTCACTGCGCTCGTCCACGGGGAGGCAGCAGCGTCGACCGCGGCGGGGGCAGCCGAGGTGCTCTTCGGCGGCGACCCGACGACCGCGTCGGCTGAGGTGCTCGCCATCGTCGCTGCCGAGGTGCCGGCGGTGGAGATCCCCGGCGAGCTCGAGGGGCGCCGCGTGCACGAGCTGCTGGTCGAGGCCGGCGTCGCCACGTCGAACGGCGAGGTGGGCCGTCTCCTCGCCCAAGGTGCGGTCAGGGCGGGAAATCGTGTGCTCGATGCAGACGGGTTGTTGCGCGCATCAGACCTGCTCGCGGGCGGTGTCGTGCTGCTGCGCAAGGGCAAGCGCGACTTCGTGGTCGGAAAATCTTCGCGGGTAGGTTGACGTTCGTCGGGGTAGCCCGATAGCGTCGTTCTCCGCCCCTCGGAGCGGTCATCGCACGAGGCGCTGCACCTCCGCCGGCCATGTCGGCGTGTGCACGAGCTACGGCTCCTTGAAAACAGAAGAGAAGATAGAACGCCAGTGCGGGCAGCACGGCGGTAGGCGCTTGCGTCTACAGCTGGAGCTGTCTGTCAATTCACAAGTCCTCCGGTCCCAACCGGAGGCATCAAGCCGGAACGTGATGTCGCCAAACGTGAGCTATTCCCTCATGTGACATCACCGGCTCTCAAGCGAACGCAGCCGGGAAACCGGTCATGTTCTTGTTGGAGAGTTTGATCCTGGCTCAGGACGAACGCTGGCGGCGTGCTTAA
>DAINND010000045.1:5936-13586 GCA_036736065.1 Ilumatobacteraceae bacterium | reverse complement strand
TGCCGCGGACCCGCACGTCAAGGTCGTCCACCACCCGGTCAACCGCAAGCTCGGTGGGTCGATGAAGCCCGGGTTCGCCACGGCGCCAGGCGACCTCGTGCTCTACACCGATGCCGACCTCCCGTTCGACATGGCCGAGCTGCACAAGGCGATCCGGCTGCTGCGCTACTACGCCGCCGACATCGTCAGCGCCTACCGGTTCGACCGGGTGGGAGAAGGCCCGTCGCGGGCGGTCTACACCTTCTTCTACAACGTGCTCATCCGGCGGCTGTTCGGTGTGCGCATGCGCGACATCAACTTCGCGTTCAAGCTGTGCCGCCGGGAGGTCTTCCGGCACGTCTCGTTGAAGAGCGAGGGGTCGTGCATCGATGCCGAGCTGATCATCCGGGCGCGCAAGCGCGGGTTCCAGGTCATCCAGTTCGGTGTCGACTACTTCCCGCGCACGCGCGGTGTCAGCACGCTCAGCTCGTTCTCGGTGATCCGGCGCATCCTGCGGGAGATGTTCGAGCTTCGCCGCGAGCTGCGCGACCTGCAGCCGGTCACCCGCGGCCTCGGCGCCGACTGACCGGGGTAGGCTGAGGCCGTCCACCCTTCGTCGTCCCGATCGTGAACGCCCCGCGCCCTCCTTCGAACCAGCCCCGCCGACAGCCACCGTCATCGGCGCGGCGGCCGGCGTCGCCCCGCCCGGCTCGCAGGCCCCAGGCGTCGACGGACCTGTCGCCCATGCGGCGCTGGCTCCCGGTCATGGGCGCCGCCCGCGTGCTCGGCATCGTGGTGCTCGCCGGTGTCACGGGAGGTTCCGACACGGGCGCCGCTGATCCAGGGAGCAGCGCCGTCGTCCCCATCGTCGAGTCGACGGTGCCGGTGGCCACGCAGCAGAACATCGTGGTGCCCACCACGGTGTCCACGGTGCAGAAGTCGCCCATCGCCGGTGCACTCACCGTCGGCGCCTACGGCGACGACGTGAAGAAGCTGCAGCAGCGCCTGACCGAGCTCGGGTTCGCGCCCGGTCCGATCGATGGCGCCTTCGGCGGTGGCACGCAGCAGGCGGTGTGGGCCTACAAGAAGTTCGTGCTCGGCATGACGTGGCAGGAGCTCAACGAGAGCGACAGCGCCAGCGTCGTCACGCCGGAGATGTGGGACCTGATGCAGGACCCGATCGTCATCCAGCCCCGTCGCAAGCTCGGTGGTGGCACCCACGTCGAGATCTACCTGCCGTTGCAGGTGATGGCGGTGTTCACCGACGACAAGCCCACCTTGATCACCCACATCTCGAGCGGTGAGCTCGACGAGAACGGTGAGCCGGCGCTGTGGTGCGAGGTCACCAAGTACGACACCGACAACATGGGCCGTCCGCTCGAGGAGCCCGTCATCCGCGACGAGTGCGCCTATTCGAAGACCCCTGGCGGTGTCTTCCGGTTCCGACGGATGGTCGACGGGAACCGGGTGGGCCCGCTCGGGGGCATGTACAACC
Organism: Ilumatobacteraceae bacterium; assembly: GCA_036736065.1. Classification (GTDB taxonomy): domain Bacteria; phylum Actinomycetota; class Acidimicrobiia; order Acidimicrobiales; family Ilumatobacteraceae; genus VFMC01. The sequence continues at coordinate 12,112 of DAINND010000045.1, read as the reverse complement.
CGGTTTATTTCAACTTCGGCATCGCCGTGCACGGTGCGCAGGAGGTGCCGCGCTTCCCGGCGTCGCACGGGTGCATCCGGATCAACATGGACATCGCCGAGTTCTTCCCCGATCTGGTCTCGATCGGCAACCCGGTGCTCGTGTGGGGCCACGACGGGCGTGAGCCCGAGAGCTACACCGAGAAGGAGCGGCTGCCGAGCTTCAACTACCCGAACCCGGACTCGACGCTCACGACCACCACGTCGTCGACGACCACCGTCCCGGCGTCGACCACCACCAAGCCGGCAACCACCACGACGACCAAGCCGCCGAGCACGACGACCACGACCAAGCCTCCGGCCACCTCGACGACCACCACGACCTCGACGACCTCCACGGTTGCGTCCGGCGGGTGAGCGTCGGCCTCGCCGACCTGGCACGATGAGGTGATGGAGCGCATCGCCTACGACGAGTTCGGCCTGTTCCACGAGAACGCGGCCGAGTACGGCCTGCCCTACGTCGGGTCGCCACGCGTGCGGCGCGAGCGTGTCGTGCTCGACGACGGGCGCCGCGTCAGCGCGCTCGTGTGGGGCTCGGCCCCGCCCGAGGTGGTGATGGTCCACGGCGGGTCGCAGAACGCGCACACGTGGGACACGGTGCTGATGGCCCTCGGTCGGCCCGCGGTCGCCGTCGACTTGCCCGGCCACGGGCATTCGGACTGGCGTGACGATGGCGCCTACACGCCCGCCAACCTCGCCGACGACGTGGCCGTCGCAGTCGCCGCGCTGGCCCCAGGGGCGGCCCTGGTCGTCGGCATGTCGCTCGGGGGCCTCACATCGATGGAGCTCGCCGTGAGGCATCCCCGTCTCGTGCCCCGGCTGGTGATGGTCGACATCACCCCGGGCGTGAACCGTCAGAAGGCCAAGGCCGTCATCGACTTCGTGAGCGGGCCGCAGTCGTTCCCGAGCTTCGAAGCCCTGCTCGAGCGGACCAAGGAGTTCAACCCGACCCGATCGGAGTCGTCGCTGCGCCGGGGCATCCTGCACAACGCCCGTCAGCTCGACGACGGAGCGTGGGAATGGCGCTACGACCGCCGCGGGCACGCCCGTTCGAACGACGACGACGCTGCGGCGGCGACCGAGGCCTCCGACGCTGCCGAGGCGGTCGCCATGTCACCGCTGTGGGACGACTTCGGTTCGGTCGGGTGCCCGCTCACCCTCGTGCGCGGCGGCATCTCCCCGGTCGTGGACGACGACGATGTCGCCGAGGCCCGCCGCCGCCAGCCAGCCATCCACGTCGAGGTCGTCGACGGGGCGGGCCACAGCGTCCAGGGCGACCGGCCGCTCGAGCTCGCCGCCATCCTCGCGGCGCACCTCGGCGGCACCTGACGCGCGAGTCGTGTCAGCCGAGGTCGAGGCGGGCCTGGCAGGCCTCGACCCCGCCGAGCACACCACTGCGGAACGAGTCGATCTTCTCGAACGCCGTGCCCAGCCGGTCTGTGCTCGTCGCCTCGTCCCCGACGATCACAGCAGTGATCACCGCCTCGTCGAGGTCGCCGGCCGACAGCAGGATCTGCTGCTCGGGGTTGCGCGCGAGGAAGCGCCCCTCCTCGTCGATGACCGGGTTGCCGAGCTCGTCGAAGGCGGGGACGATGTCGACGATCCAGGTCCCGACGAGGCAGTCGCTGAGGAGCACGCGGTCCTCGCCGTCCAGCGGGCTGCCGATCGCCACCTGGACGGCGTCGCTGTAGGCGATCGCGATGGGATAGGCGAACGCCAGGTCGCCCACCTCGTCGTGGAGCTGCCGGGCGAGGTCGTCGTCGTAGACGATCGTGTTCGAGCTCGGGCAGTAGGTGGCCGTCCGGGCGAGCGCATCGCCGCTGAGGCCGTCGCACTCCGGGTAGGGGCCTGCAGTGGGGAACGGCACGAGCGTGGGAGGGCTGAACGGGATCGCGTTCGCCTCGAGCGTGGGCAGCCAGAACGTGTCGAGCGCGACGGGGAGCTCGGCCAGGATCTCGTCGAAGGGCAGGTCGCCGCCCGACTGCGCTTCCCGCTCGTTGAGGAAGCGAAGATCGATGCGCGGGTTCGGGTCGTCCGGGAACTCCGCGCACCGCCCGAGGCCCTCGAGGAACCCGACCTGGAACGCGCCGACCCGGTCGAAGGCGCTGCCGTGGCCGTTCGGATCCGTGGCCACGTCGAGCCCAGGCGGGTCGCGCACCTCGATCATCGCCACGAGGCCGCCCTTGACGTCGGTGTCGTCGAACTGGAGCAGGTCGCTCTCGCCGCGAGCCACGTGCGCGGTCCACGCTCCGGCGAAGCAGTCGGCCTGCTGTTCGGTCTCGATGGTGGCGAGGCCGAGGTCGAACACCCCGGCGCGCTGCTGGACGGCGTGGCCGAACTCGTGGGCGGCGACCACGGCGGCAGCCGACTCGCCGAGCTTGTCGACCAGGTCGGGCAGCAGGATGTCGTCGTCGTAGACGATGAGGTCCCCGCACGAGGTGTAGAAGGCGTTGCCCTCGACGAGGGAGTACTCGATCGGGCCCTCGCACGACTGGGGGAGCTCGTCCACCGGGCGCTCCGGGTAGTGGGCGTAGATGCCTGCGACAGGCTCCCACGACTCGCCGTAGACGGCCTCGAAGTTGGTGGCCCAGTACTGCTCGAGGTCGGCGAAGGCGCGCTGCATGATGTCGTCGTAGGGCCTCGGCGTCTTGGCGGAACCGACGTCGACCACCGTCGGGACCTGGGCCGGCTCGACGGTGGAGCCGGTGCCGTCCGGAGCGTCGGTGGTGAGCGGATCGGGTGTGCCCACGAGCGGTGGGCCGCTCGTCGCGTCCGGCGGAGGCACCGAAGCCTCGGCCGCATCGATGCTGTCGGCCCGCTCGACGATCACGTCGGAGCTCAGATCACTGCATGCTCCGAGCCATACGACGGCGACGAGAGCGACGGCAGCGGCACGTCGACCGGTCATGGACGGAGCCTAGGCGCACGATCACGCCCGTGGGTGCCGGCTCTGGTAGGAACCCCCCATGGCCGACACCACCACCGGCACCGACCGGCCCGACGCGCCCGACCGCGACACCCTGCTCGCGATGTTCGAGATCCAGAGCCGCATCAAGCTCTGCGACGAGCGGTTCCGCAGCATGCTCACCAGCGGGCAGATCCAGCTCATCTACTACTCACCTCGCGGCCAGGAGTGCATCAGCGCGGGCTGGGGCGTGCACCTTCGGCCGGACGACCAGGTCGTCACCATCTACCGCGGCCTCCACGACCACCTCGCCAAGGGCGTTCCCCTGCGCGAGCTGTGGGCCGAGTTCCTCGGACGGGCGACGGGCACCTGCAAGGGCAAGGGTGGCCCGATGCACATCACCCACCCCGAGTCGGGCCTCATGGTGACCACCGGGATCGTCGGCGCCGGCATCCCCATCGCCACCGGGTTCGGCCTGGCTGCGCAGCTCGACGGCTCGGACCGCGTCTGCGTGGTCAACTTCGGTGATGGTGCGAGCAACATCGGCGCCTTCCACGAGGGCCTCAACCTCGCCGCCGTGTGGAAGTTGCCCGTGGTGTTCGTCTGCCAGAACAACCTCTACGGCGAGCACACCCCGTACCGGATGGTGACCGGCGTCGACCACATCAGCGACCGCGCCGCCGGGTACGGCATGGCCGGCGTCACCGTCGACGGCAACGATCCCGTCGCCACCTGGACGGCGATGGGCGAGGCCATCGCCCGCGCCCGCGCCGGGGAGGGGCCGACGCTCGTCGAGGCCCGCACCTACCGGTTCTGGGGGCATCTCATGGGCGACGCCATGGAGTACATGGACAAAGACGAGCGCAAGGCCGCCATGGCTGCGGACCCGGTGCTGCGCTACCGGGAGTGGCTGCTCACCAATGGGCACGCCACCGAGGAGCAGCTCACCGACATCGAGCAGACCGTCCTGGCCGCGATCGACGACGCTGTCGAGTTCGCGCTCCAGAGCCCGTACCCCGATGCGTCGGAGCTGCACACCGACGTCTACGCCGCGTCCTGAGGAGCTTGCGATGACCGACACGACCACCACCGCCCAGGAAGCTCCCGTCATGCCAGTCGGCATGGCGATCAACCAGGCCCTCGACATCGCCCTCGGCCTCGACCCGAAGGTGTTCCTGCTCGGCGAGGACATCGCCGAACCGTCCGGCGGTGTCTACAAAGTCACACGAGGGTTGTCGACCAAGCACGGCACCCACCGAGTCCGCAAGACCCCGATCAGCGAGCAGGCGATCGTCGGGGCCGCCGTCGGCGCAGCCATCGCCGGCTACCGCCCGGTTGCCGAGATCATGATCATGGACTTCCTGGCCGTGTGCCTCGACCAGGTCAGCAACCACGCCGGCAAGATCCGCTACATGAGCGGCGGGCAGACCACGGTGCCGATGGTGATCCGCACCTCCGCCGGCGCGGGCATGGGGTTCGGCGCCCAGCACAGCGAGATGCTCGAGGCCTGGGCCATCCACACGCCCGGCCTCAAGGTCGTCGTGCCGTCGACCCCGGCCGACGCCAAGGGCCTGCTGCTCACGTCGATCTTCGACGACGACCCGGTCCTGTTCGTCGAGCCGATGATGCTCTACTGGTCGCCCGCCTACGCCGGGCCCGTGCCCGTCGGGGATGTGCGCATCCCCCTCGGCGTGGCCGACGTCAAGCGCGAGGGCTCCGATGTGACGCTCATCAGCTACGGCCGTCAGGTGCACGACTGCCTCGCCGTGGCGGCCAAGTTCGCCGACGAGGGCGTGAGCTGCGAAGTGCTCGACCTGCGCTCGCTCGTGCCGCTCGACGAGGCCGCTGTCATGGCCTCGGTCGCCAAGACCCGGCGGGCCGTCGTGGTCCACGAGGCCGTGCGCACCTGTGGGTTCGGTGCCGAGCTCTCGAGCCGGATCCACGAGGAGCTGTTCGGCCAACTCGCCGGCCCGGTGCAGCGGGTGGGTGGCGCCGACACCCCGGTGCCCTATGCGCGCAACCTCGAAGCCGACTTCGTGCCCCAGCAGGCCGACATCGAAGCTGCGGTCCGTCGCACGCTCGGCTGACGCCCTGACGGGCGCTCAGCCCTGCTGCGCGGCGGCCAGCAGCGTGGCCATCTCCTCGATCTCCTCGGCCTGCACCATCGCCATCGCCCGCGCCATCCGCCGGACCTCGTCGACCTCGGCATGCTCGGCCGCGTGCTCGGCCATGTGCACCCCGCCCTGGTGGTGCGCCGTCATCAACGCGACGAACACCTCGTCGGCCTCGGCACCTACGGCGCGGCGCAGTGCATCGATGTCGTCCTCGGTCGCGAGGCCCGGCATCCGCTCGAGGGCCACCGGTTCTCCCATCCAGGCCATGGCCACATCGGTCTCGTTCACCTCCGAGGCGCCGAAGCCGCGCAGCAGCTGGATCATCCGACCGATCTCCAGGTTCTGCCCGACGAGGATCTCGCGCGCTGTGGTCTGCAGCGCCGGAGCGGTGTCGGGTCGGTCGAGGTAGACGAGCGACATCTGCACGGCCTGCTCGTGGTGCACACGCATGTCCTGGAGGAACCCGATGTCGGTCGGGCCCGGATCCTCCAGGGCACGGTTGTTGCCCACCACGTAGCCGATGCCGGCGGCCAGCACGACCGCCGTGAGCAGGACGAGGGCGAGGTTGAGCGGGCTGTGCCACCAGGGCAGCAGTTGGTCTCCGGGCTCGTCGCCGGGCTGGTCGCGCTCGGCAGCGCCCGACGGGGTGGGGGAAAAATCGTCGGTCACGGTTCGTAGTGTTCCACGCCGCTCGGGGACAACGCCCGTCATGGCTACCCCGATCAGCATTCCCAAGCTCGGCGTGTCGATGACCGAGGGCACGCTCGTGGAGTGGCTCGTGGCCGATGGCGCGACCGTTGCTCCGGGCGATCCGCTCTACCGGATCGAGACCGACAAGGTCGAGAACGAGATCGAGGCTCCGGTGGCGGGCGTCGTCCGCCAGACGGGCGCCGAGGGCGAGACCTACGAGGTCGGGACCCAGATCGGCTCGATCGAGTAGCGATGGAGATCGCTGGTCGTGTCGCGCTCGTCACCGGTGCCGCCAACGGCATCGGCCGAGCGACAGCGCTCGCCTTCGCGAGGGCCGGTGCGTCGGTCGTGGTGGTCGCCATCGACCTGGCCGCCGCGGAGGTGACGGCCGGCGAGGCGCGCGCTGCTGGTGGCGTGGCGTTGGCCGTG
>DAINND010000045.1:0-5926 GCA_036736065.1 Ilumatobacteraceae bacterium | reverse complement strand
CCCCCGACGACGTGCGGGCGATGTTCGCTCGCGCCGAGGAGGCCTTCGGCGGGGGCGACATCGTCCACAACAACGCCGGGCTCGTCAGCGGTGAGCCGGTGTGGCCCGACGGCTCCCTCGAGCGGATGATGCGGGTGGTGGCCGTCAACGTGGGTGGTGTCGCCATGGGCACCCAGGAGGGCATCCGCGCGCTGCGGCGTCGCGGCGGCGGGGTGATCGTGAACACGGCGTCCATCGCCGCACTGGGGCCGATGCCCCTCGATCCCGTCTACTCGGCCACCAAGGCCGCCGTCGTGCGCATCACCGAGAGCTGCGCCGCGCTGGTGAACGAGGGCATCCGTGTCAATGCCGTGCTGCCCGGCGTGGTCGACACCGACATGACCCACCTCCACACTGGTGACGGCACCCGGCCCGCGAGCTGGCTGGCGCCCGTGCTCGCCTCGACCACGCTGCTGTCCGCCGCCGACATCGCGTCCGCAGTGCTCGATCTCGTCCGTGACGACGCAGCCGTGGCAGAGGCCAAGGTCGTCGCGAACCCGCGCTAGACGCCCTGCTCGAGCACCTGTGCCATCACGGCCGGGTGCTGCATCGAACGCGGCCTGGTCGCGTCGCGGTGCTCGCGTTCGTTGCGGTGCACCGCGGAGTCCGACGGCAGATCGATCAGTCCTGCCGACGCCGCGCCGACGAGCAGGCTGCTCACGGTCACCCGTCGTTGGGCCTCGGCGACAGCCACCATCGCCTCGAGCAGCTGCGACCGCTCACCGTCCTCGCCGAGGTACTCGGCGATGATGCTGACGTCGTTGCGGCGCAGCGGGATCGGATGGTGATCGGACACCTCGCGCAGCGAGCGGACGAGGGTGAAGTAGGCGGCGACCAGCGAGATCGGGTCACCCGGCTCGAACGGCACGGTGCGGTCCCCAGCGCTGATGACGCCGGCCGGATCGATGGAGAGGCCCTCTTCGCGAGTCGGCAGGAAGGACGCGACCTCGATGCCGTAGAGCGCAGCCAGATCGGCGACCGTGCCGGCGTCGAGGGGCAGCAACCCTGCCTCGGCGTCGCGGAGCTTGCCCACGGAGAACTCTCCGCGGCTGGCCCTCGCCAGGTGCCAGAGCGGCTTGCGCGCCGCCCGGCGCGTCTGCTTGAGCCGGGCGCCCACCTGGCGCACGAACAACGGGCTGGGGGAGCAGGTGTGCCGTCCGTCGATCATTCTCGTCCACATCCTCCGTGCCGGTCCCACCTGGGGCCGATCCAGTGTCCGCAGCAGAAGTGCTGCGTCACCAGGAGGTATCGGCCGATACGGCGCTGACGTGAACGTCAGATCGTCAAGACTTCGTGAGCCTCTGCGCCTGGGCGAAGGGCACGTCCTTGTCGACGCGGGGCTCTGCTGCGAGGCCGAGGACACGCTCGCCGATGATGTTGCGCTGGATCTCGTCGCTGCCGCCGGCGATCCGGTAGCCGGGGGCACCGAGGACGTGCTCGGCCCAGGCGAAGGTGCCCCACTCGCCGGTGTCGGCGATCAGGCGCGGGCCGAGGATGGACGAGATCGCGTCGGACACGCGGGCCATGTTCGCCGTCCACATCAGCTTGCCGAGCGAACCTTCGGGCCCGGGTGTCTGGCCGGCCTTGAGCCGAGCGGCCGCCCGTCGGTTGGTGTACTGCGCGACCTTCGCGTGGATGTAGAGCTCGGCGAGCTGTTGGCGCACGACGGGATCTCCGGCGAGCCCGAAGTGCTCGGCCGCGGCCAGGACCTGACGGTACCCGCATCCGGCGTGCCCGCCGCCCCCACCACCAGAGTGGTCGCGCTCGAACCCGAGGCAGGTGAGCGCGACGCGCCATCCCTCGCCGATCGGGCCGAGGCGCAGCGAGTCATGGAGGCGGACCTCGGTGAGGAAGACCTCGTTGAAGTTGGCCCCGCCGCTCATCTGGCGGATCGGGCGGATCTCGACCCCGGGGGCGTCGAGCGGCACGAGGAACGCCGTGAGGCCACGATGCTTCGGCACGTCCCAGTCGTGCCGGGTGATGGCGAGGCCCCACTGGGCGAAGCGCGCCCCGGACGTCCACACCTTCTGGCCGTCGAGCAGCCACTCGTCACCGTCGGGCCGTGCGCGCGTGGTGAGCGAGGCCAGGTCGGAGCCCGCCGACGGCTCGCTGAAGAGCTGGCAGCCGTAGATGTCCTGTCGCATCAGCGGAGCGATGAAGCGCTGGCGCTGCTCGGGGGTGCCGTAGGCGGCGATCGTCGTGGCGATGAGCCCCATCGACGTCGGGGGGAGCTCACCCGCCGAGGGGACGTGGAACCTCGCCTCTTCGTTGTTGTAGGCCCGCAGGAACGACGTCGGCAGGCCGCGCCCGCCGAGCTCGACGGGCCAGTTGATCATCGCGTAGCCGGCGTCGAACTTCTTCTGCTGCCAGCGCTGGCTGTCGTCGAGCCGAGCCTGCTCCTCTGCCTCGGTGAGGTTGTGGAACACCGCCACGCTGTCGCTGCCCTGGCCCCACACCGCGGCCGCCTCGGCCTCGGCGTGGTGGTCGACCGTCAAGGGCTCGGCGTTGGCCTCGAGCCACGCGCGGGCCTCGGATCGGAACTGGTCGATGTCGGGGAGCTCGGTCGTCGCCACGGCGGTGACGCTATGGCCGGGCGCCGCCGGGTGACGAGTCATGCTCCGAGCCGCGGGGCGGTGTCGAGGATCGTCGGACCACCGTTGCTCATCGCACAGGCAGCGCGCACTAGTGTCAGGCGCCAACCAGGGGGGTGATCGTTGAGTCTGCTCGAAGTCAAGGATGTCACGGTGCGCTTCGGCGGGATCGTGGCGCTCGACAGCTTGTCGTTCTCGATCGACGAGGGCCAGATCTGCGGGTTGATCGGTCCGAACGGCGCCGGCAAGACGACGATGTTCAACGTCGTCAGCCGCATCTACGAGCCCACCTCGGGCAGCGTGATGTTCGACGGCACCGAACTGCTCGACGTGCCGGCTCACGGCATTGCGGCGCTCGGCATCGCGCGCAGCTTCCAGAACCTGGCGCTGTTCCCGACGATGACCCTGCTGCAGAACACCATGACCGGTGCCCACTGCACGGGCACGTCGGGCTTCTTCCGCTCGTGCCTGCGCATCGGTGTGCGCAACGAGGAGAAGCGCCTCGAGTCCGAGGCCTTCTCGATCCTCGCCCGACTGGGCCTCGCGCCCCTTGCCTACCGGCCGGCCATGGGCCTGCCGTTCGGCACCCTGAAGCGCCTCGAGATCGCCCGGGCGCTGGCCGCCAAGCCCAAGCTGCTGCTGCTCGACGAGCCGGCGAGTGGGCTGACCCACAGCGAGGTCGACGAGCTGTCGCAGACGATCAAGGACGTGCGCGACCAGTTCGGCCTGACGGTGCTGCTGGTCGAGCACCACATGAGCATGGTGATGGGCATCAGCGACAAGGTGGTCGCCATGGAGTTCGGCCGCAAGATCGCCGAGGGCAACCCGCCCGAGGTCCGCCAGAACCCGCTGGTGATCGCTGCCTACCTGGGAACGGAGGTCTGATGCTCGAGGTGACCGGACTCACAGCGGGCTACGGCCCGGTCCAGGTGCTGCAGGGCATCGACTTCCGCGTCGGAGACGGCGAGATCGTCGTCATCCTCGGAGCGAACGGCGCAGGCAAGACCACCACGATGCGGGCCATCTGCGGCACCATGGCGCGATCGGGTCAGGTCAGCTTCGGCGGCCAGGAGCTCACCCGCCTGAGCCCGGACGCCATCGTCCGGCTCGGTCTGGCCCAGGTGCCGCAAGGTCGGGGCACGTTCACCGACCTGTCGGTGCACGACAACCTGCTCGTGGGCGCCTACACCCGCCGCGGCCCCGAGGTCGACAGCGACGTCGAGCGCTGGTTCGAGGTGTTCCCGCGGCTGCGGGAGCGCCGCGAGCAGAAGGCCGGGAGCCTGAGCGGCGGCGAGCAGCAGATGCTGGCCCTCGCCCGGGAGCTGATGCGCCGGCCGAAGCTGCTGCTGTGCGACGAGCCGAGCCTGGGCCTCGCGCCGATCATCACCCAGGACCTGTTCCAACGCATCGGCGAGTTGCGCACCGAGTTCGGCATGTCGGTGCTGCTCGTCGAACAGAACGCCAACCTCGCTCTGAAGCTCGCCGATCGTGGCTACGTGCTCGACACCGGCACGATCGTCGCCAGCGGCACCGCGGCCGAGCTGCAGAGTGACGAAGCCATCCAAGCCGCCTACCTCGGGGTCTGACCGATGATCGCCAGCAGTTTCGAGAAGTTCATCCAGTTCACCGTCGACGGCCTCGCCGCCGGGTCTGTCTACGCGCTCCTGGCGCTCGCCCTGGTGGTGGTGTTCCGTGGCTCGGGGCAGCTCAACTTCGCCCAGGGCGAGATGGGCATGTTCTGCGCGTTCATCGCCTCCACGCTCTACCTGTCCGGCGTGCCGATGTGGTTGGCCGTGATCATCGTGATGCTGATCGGGTTCGTCATGGGCGTGGGCATCGAGCGCTTCGTCATCCGGCCGCTCGAGCACAAGAACCCCGGTGGCGTGCTGGTGGCCGCCATCGGCCTGTTCCTGCTCATCAACTCGCTCGCCGTGGCCATCTGGGGCGTCGACCCGCGCGGCTTCCCCAGCGTGTTCCCGTCGGCGCCCGAGGACTTCTTCCGTCTGTTCGGCGCTGCAGTGCGCTGGGAGGAGGTCGGCGTGTTCCTCGCGATGCTCGGCCTGCTCGGTCTGCTCTGGCTGCTGTTCGCCAAGACCAAGGTCGGCCTCGGGATGCGCGCCGTCGCCAACAACCAGGACTCGAGCCGCCTCGTGGGCATCAGGGTCGGCTGGATCCTGGCCATCGGGTGGGGCGTCGCCGGTGCCATCGGTGCGCTCGGCGCCTGCCTGCTCGCCCCGCAGGCCGGGCTGTCGCAGACGCTCATGCTCGGGCCATTCATCTTCGCCTCGGCGGCAGCGATCCTCGGCGGCCTCGATTCGCCGCTCGGCGCCGTGGTCGGCGGCCTGGCGATCGGCCTCATCCAGAACTACATCATCGGCTACGTCAACTGGCTCGGCGGCGGCATGGTGCTGAGCGTGGTCTTCCTGATCATCCTGATCGTGCTGCTGGTGAGACCCACCGGTTTGTTCGGCTCGACCCGCGTGGAGCGTGTGTGATGGCGACCAGCTTCCCCATCGACGTCCAACGCGGCTCGACGCTCCACCGTGTCGGCCAGGTGGTGCTGTTCGGCCTCGTGGCGCTGTTCTTCCTGCGCGCCGGCCTCACCTGGAACCGGTCCGGCCTGGGTCAGCTCACCGACGCCCTGCTGTTCGCCACGGCGGCCATCGGGCTCAACCTGCTCGTAGGCGTCACGGGCCAGGTGTCGATCGGGCACTCGGCGTTCTTCGGCCTGGGCGCCTACACGTCGGCCGTCCTCGTGTCGAAGTACGACTGGACCCCCGGCTGGACGTTCCCGGTCGTGATCGTGCTGTGCTTCGTCGTCGGCATGGTGGTCGGCCTGCCGGCGTTGCGCCTGAAGGGCGTCTACCTCGCACTCGTCACCATCGCCTTCGCCACGATGTTCACGCAGTTGCTCAACTGGGACCGGTTCGCCTGGCTCACGGGTGGGCCCATCGGCATCAAGAACATCGGCTACCTGCCTCCCGAGTGGACGCCGTTCGACGGCCGCAAGGACCTTGCCAAGTGGTTCTTCTGGCTCACCCTCGTCGTGTTCCTCGTCTGTGCAGCCATTGCCAGCAGCCTCATCCGCAGCAGGTTCGGCCGGGCGATGGTGGCCGTGCGCGACAACGAGACCGCTGCGGCCGTGATGGGCGTCAACCGTGCCGCCGTCAAGACGCTGGTGTTCGGCCTCTCGGCGTCGATGGCCGGCATCGCCGGCAGCTTGTTCGCGCTGAAGCTCACCCTGGTCGAGCCCGTCGTGCAGTTCTTCACCCTCTTCGGGTCGATCTTCCTGCTCG
>DAINND010000044.1:0-13687 GCA_036736065.1 Ilumatobacteraceae bacterium | reverse complement strand
CGCCACGATCATCAGGTCGCACTGCCGCGGGCTGAAGCGGAACACCTCGGCGCCGGCCCGGGCCAGGACTAGAATCGAGGCGCCGGTGGACATCAGCACGCCGTCGACGTCGCAGAAGGTCTCCTGCACACCGAAGCGCAGGCCGGGCACCTGGCTGTAGAGCCGGTCACCCTCGACCCACACCTCGATGAACGGCAGCTCGATGCCGATCTCGATGCGATACGAACCGGCCAGCTCGGCCATCTCCGCCTCGCTGAGGTGGTGCAGCCGCTTGGGGGTGAGCAGGAAGTCGGGCCAGTCGTAGACCTCGGCCACCCCGTTCATCACCTCGCGGTACAAGAAGATGCCCGACGTCGCATTGGTGAGCACCACGGCGCCGTCACCGGACTCGAGGTAGGTGTTGGTCTCGCTCTGGTAGCCGTCGTTCGAGCCGCCGTGGTTGATGCGGACCGGGCCGTCGCCGAGCACCCGGATGCCCAGGCCGAAGTCGCCGCGCTCGTGGCGGGTCAGCATCTCGCGGGCCAGCGACTGGCCGAGCACGGCCCCGGGCTCGCCCGCCCACGAGGCGCGCACGGCGAGCAGGAAGGTGGCGTAGTCGCGAGCCGTGCTGAACAGCCCACCCGTGGCCATCTCCGACGAGATGCTCCACCCACCGGGGTGGGGCCGACCGTCGTCGCCATGACCCGACGCGACATCCGCGCGGAGCCGGGGGATGAGCGGCTGCGCGAACGAGCTGTTCGCCATGCCGAGCGGCCCGAACAGCATCTGCTCGGCGAGGTCGTCGAAGCCGACGCCGAGCACGTCCTCGAGCACCATCTGGGCGATCAGGTAGCCGCCGCCGGAATAGCGGCTCGTGCCGTCGTAGGCCTTGTTCACCACGACAGGGCCCATCGTCGACGGCGGCCGGCCGGCGAGCAGGTCGTCGATGGTGGGCACCGGGCTGCCGTCCTGCAGGACGATGCCCCAGCCGTTGATGCTCAGCCCGGCGGTGTGGCTGAGGCAGTGGCGCAGCGTCACGGGCTGGTCGGCGGTGAACTCGTTGGCCGGCACCTGCCAGCGGCGCATGTAGCGGTTGACGTCGACGTCGAGGTCGAGCACCCCGCGCTCGACCTGCTGGAGCACCATCACGGCGGTCACCGGCTTGCTGCACGAGGCCACCATGAACACCGTGTCCGGGCCCACCGGGTCGGGCCGATCGGCATCACGCCGACCGAAGCCGGCCGCCCAGTCGAGTTTGCCGTCGCGCATCACGGCAACGGCCGCACCGGGGCAGCCGTAGTGGGCGAGGCGCTCGTCCATCGCCCAGCGCAGCGGTCGGTCGACGATGCGCACGATGGGCAACAGCCCGTTCTCGACCGCAGCACGTCGTTCGTCGGCACCGGTCATGGTCATCGGCTCGGCCTCCTGTCGCTCGGCGCGCTACAGTTGCACACCGTACAAGACAGTACCAACCCCGAAGCCGGGACAATCACCTCATGACATTGCAGCTCGACGCGATCCGCGACCACTTCCCCGCCCTGTCCCTGCCGCACGTCGACGGGCGGCCGCGCGTCTATCTCGACAACCCGGCCGGCACCCAGGTGCCCCGGCAGGTGCTCGACCAGATGCACCACGCACTCGTGCACTGCAACGCCAACATGGGTGGCCAGTTCCAGACGTCGCGCCAGGCCACGGCGCTCACCCACGCCGCGCACGTCGCGATGGCCGACTTCTACAACGCCGCGTCCGACCGCGAGGTGGTGTTCGGGCCGAACATGACCACCCTCACCTTCGTGATGGCCCGCGCCCTCGGCCCGCGCTTCAGCGAGGGCGACGAGATGATCATCACCGCCATGGAGCACGAGGGCAACAACACCCCGTGGCGCACGATGGCCGCCGAGCGGGGCATGGTGGTGAAGACGCTGGGCTTCGACCGCGACACCTACGAGATCGACCTCGACGAGCTCGACGCGCTCATCACCCCGCGCACGAAGTTCGCTGCGCTGAACTACGCGAGCAACCTGCTCGGCACGATCAACCCGATCCCCGAGATGTGCGCCCGCCTGCGCGCCGCCGGCGCGATCACCTACATCGACGCAGTGCAGTACGCACCCCATGGCCCGATCGACGTGCAAGCGCTCGGCTGCGACTTCCTCATCTCGTCGGCATACAAGTTCTACGGCCCGCACCAGGGCATCCTCTACGGGCGCGAGGAGCTGCTCCAGGGCACACCCGCCTACCACCTGCGCACCGTGCCCGACCTGACGCCGAACAAGTGGGAGACCGGCACCCAGTCGCTCGCCGGGCAGGCCGGCACCATCGGTGCGCTCGAGTACCTCGAGTGGGTGGGTCGCACGATGGGGGCCGAGCACCGTCCCGACACACCGGGGCTGCGCGAGCGCACCCGCGACCTGCATGCCGGCCTGGCAGCGATGGCCCACTACGAAGAGAGCCTGAGCGAGCGGTTGATCAGCGGCCTCTCGGCGATCGACGGGGTGCGCATCCACGGCATCACCGACCCGAGCGCCTACCACCGCCGGGTGCCTACGGTGTCCATCACGGCCGAGGGCATGGACCCCGAGGAGATGGCCGACTTCCTCGGCGACCACGGTGTCTACGTGTGGAACGGCCACTCCTACGCCCTGCCCGTGGTCGAGTGGTTGGGCCTCGCCGATCGCGGTGGCGTGGTGCGCATCGGGCCCACCCACTACAACACCGTCGATGAGGTCGACACCGCCGTCGGTCTCGTCGCCGAGCTCCTCGGGCGGCGCTGAGTGGCTGCTGCGACGCCGTCCGCTCCGGCACCCGTCGACGGCGTCGCCACCTGGAGGATCGATCACCTCACCATGCGGCTCGAGCTCGACGCCGAGCGCACCCTCGTCGAGTGCGAGTCCGATGTCGTGCGCACCGGCGCCGGTGACGCCCCGCTCGTGCTCGACGGCCGCGGCCTCGAGACGCTGCGCGTCGCCGTCGACGGCCGCGAGCTCGCCGCCGCCGAGTACGAGCTGACCGAGCGCACGCTGAAGATCCACCTCGCAGCCGATGGTTCGGCGCCCGGTGACCGGCACCGCGTGGCCACCACGGTGGCGGTACGCCCGGCGGGCACCACCGACCTCGGGGTGACGGTCGGGGCACAGCTGATCAGCACACGCGTCGAGCCCCAGGGCTTCCGGCGGATCACCTGGTCGATCGACCACCCGTCGAACCGGGCCACCTACGACGTCACCCTCGTCGCCGACCCGGTGCGCTTCCCGACCCTGCTCGCCAACGGTCGCCTGGTCGACCAGGGCACCCTGCCCGACGGGCGGATCCACGCCCGCTTCGTCGACACGGTGCCCAAGCCGAGCTACCTGTTCGCCGTGGTCGGCGGCGAGCTGGCCACCCGCTCGCGGTCGTACACCACCCGCTCGGGCCGCACCATCGAGCTACGCGTCGCAGCCACACCCGAGCTGATCGACGGTGCCGAGTTCGCCCTGGAGATGATGGACGCGACGATGGCCTACGACGAGGCCAACGGTGGCCTCGAGCACGACCACGACACGCTCACCTTCGTGGCCATCCCCGGCTATCCGGACGCCACCGAGTACCAGGGGCTGATGTTCTTCGACCCCGCGCTGCTGGTGGTCGACACCCGCGGCTGGGTCGACGACGACCTGGTGCTGATCCTGCTCAACGTCGCGCACGAGTACGGCCACCACACCCGCGGCAACCGG
Organism: Ilumatobacteraceae bacterium; assembly: GCA_036736065.1. Taxonomy (GTDB): domain Bacteria; phylum Actinomycetota; class Acidimicrobiia; order Acidimicrobiales; family Ilumatobacteraceae; genus VFMC01. The sequence continues at coordinate 9,995 of DAINND010000044.1, read as the reverse complement.
GTGACGGTTCGCACCTGGGGCCAGCTGGCGCTGAAGGAAGGCCTCACCGTGCTCACGGCGCAGAACGACGTGCGCCGTCATCTGCTCGGCCCGGCGGGCCGAGTGCTCGAGGTGCAGGACCTTCGCCGCCTGCAGTTCCCCGAGGAGGTCACCGTGGGCGCGCCTGTGTTGCGCGGCGAGGTCGACAACCCCGAGCAGCTCTACACGCGCACCACCTACCTGAAGGGTGCCGAGGTGTTCGGGATGCTCCGCTCGGTGCTCGGCCCCGAGCGCTGGCGCACCGTCTTCGGCACCTTCCTCCAGCGCTTCGACCTCGACGCCGCAGGCATCGACGACTTCCTCGTCGTGGCCCGCCAGGTGGCCCCCGACCGCGCCGGTGAGCTCGACGTCGTGGCCCGTTGGTTCGCCCTCGCCGGGCGCCCCGCCGTGTCGTGCACCGTCGCCGACGACGGGTCGGCGATCACCGTCGCCCGCACCGACGCCCTGCGCGACGACCCGCCCGTGGGTGTGCCGATGCGGTTCGGGTTCCGCGGCCTCGACGGTGCGGCCCTCGCCGTGTCGCTCGACGGTGGCCCCGCTGCGACCGAGCACCTCGTGGTGCTCGACGGGCGCGAGCGCGCGCTCCGCGTCGACGCGCCCGCGCCGTTCGCGCTGGCCCCGCTGCGTGGCTACACCGCTCCCGTCGACCTGGCCGTCGACCACGGCCGCGCACAGCTCGCCGCACTGGTCGTCCACGACGACGATGCCTACACGCGGTGGTGGGCGGCGGAGGCGCTGATGATCCGGGCGATCGACGCGCATCGCGCCGGCCGTGGCGCCGAGGCCGCGGCCGACCTGGCGGTCGTGGCCGCGGCGCTCGGCACCGTGCTCGCCGCCGGGACGGGTGCCGCAGCGGGCACGGCTGCCGAGCCGATGCTGCTCGCCCAACTGCTGGCCGTGCCCGACGAGTTCATGCTGGGCGACCGCGAGCCACGGATCGACGTCGACGGCGTGGCAGCCGGCCTGGCTTTCGTGCGCCGCGAGCTGGGCCTGGCACTGCACGACCCGCTGCTCGAACTGCTCGACCGCCACGGCGACCCGGCACCACACGGCACCGCACCGTCCGACCTGGCTCGGCGGGCGCTCGTCGCGCCAGTGCTCGGCCTGCTGCTCGCCACCGGAACTGACGCTGCGGTGCAGGCCGCGCTCGCCCAGCTCGACGCGCCCGATCACACCCGCGCAGTGCGCGCCCTCGGCCAACTGCTGCACGTCGACGGTGTCGACGCCGATGCCCTGCTGGCACGCACCTACGCCCGCTGGGAGCACGCGCCCAAGCTGCTCGACCGCTGGCTGCGGGCGCAGTCGGGCGCCCGGCGGGCCGACACCATCCAGCGCGTCGCCGCCCTGGCGAGCGGCCCGCGCTACGACCGCGACGACCGCGGCCGGGTGATGGGCGTGTGGTTCCCCTTCGCCACCCGCAACCGCAGCGTGTTCCACCACCCGTCCGGTGAGGGCTACCGCGTGTTCGTCGACGAGGTGATCGAGCTGATGCCGGTGAACGCCGGCCTGGTGATCCGCCTCGTCGGCGACCTGCTCCAGTTCAAGCGCTTCGACGAGCACCGCCAGGCCCTGCTGCGCGCCGAGCTCGGTCGGTTGGTCGACGCACCGGGCATGCCCGGCTTCGCCGTCGACATCGTGCGCGGCTTGCTCGCCTGAGCCGACCGGTCGCCGCCGCGACCCGGGCCGGTGCGACCCCGGTAGTGCTTCGCGTGGACCGCTGGCACCGAGCTGCCTAGCGTGGCTCCGTGCCCACCCACCTTGCCGACGGCCCGATCGAGCCGCCGACGCGGCGCGGGCTCAGCGAGGCGCTCACCGTGCTCGAGCCCGCACGCCTCGCCGTGAACGGGTGGCGCCTCGCCGGCACGCGCGCGCCGCGGCCGCGCACGGCGATCGTGCTCCCCGGGTTCGGGGCGGGCGATGCCACCACGGCACCGCTGCGCGCCTACCTCGGCACACGCGGGCACCGCATGTCCGGCTGGGGCCTCGGCACCAACCGTGGCGACGTGCCCGGCGCCATCGAGGCCGTGCTCGACCAGGCCGAGCGGAGCGCCGCACGCATCGGCGAGCCGATCGCACTGCTCGGCTGGAGCCTGGGTGGCGTGATCGCCCGCGAAGTGGCCCGCCAACGGCCCGACCTCGTCGACCGGGTCATCACCCTCGGCTCGCCGGTGGTGGGTGGGCCGAAGTACACCCTCGTGGCTCGGCGCTTCCGCGAGATGGGCGTCGACCTCGACGAGATCGAGCGTGAGGTGGCCACACGGGCAGCGATGCCCCGCTCGGTCGCCGTGACGGCCCTCTACAGCCGCCTCGACGGCGTGGTGGCGTGGCGGGCGTGCATCGACCGGGTGAACGACCACGTGGAGCACATCGAGGTGCCCACCACCCATCTCGGCCTGGGCATCAACCACGTCGTCTGGCGGGTGGCCGCCGAGCGGCTGGCCCTGCCGGCGCGCAGCTGCGCCGCCATCTGAGCCGAGCGACCGTGCGCCGGCGCGCTCGGTTCGGCGCGTCGGACCACCCGTCGGTACCGTCGGTGCGTTCCTGGCACCGCCGGGACGACCGAGGGGGAGCACATGTCGAACGACGATCGCGGGCACGGCCACGGCCGGATGCACGGTGACGTGCGCGGTGAGCCGTCGACGATCGACGCAGCCTGGATGACCGAGGCCCTCGAGGGCGCCGGCGTGGCCCGCGGCGCGACGGTGACCGAGCTCGAGCTCGTCGGCTTCATCGGCACCGGCCAGACCGGTCGCAACGCTCGCTTCGCGCTCACCTGGGACCAGCCCGAGGGACGCCCGGCGAGCGTGGTCGGCAAGTTCCCCTCGGGTGACGACAACGCCCGGGCCAGCGCGTTCCAGACCGGCACCTACCTCACCGAGCACCTCTTCTACAGCGAGATGGCGCCGACGTTGAAGGTCCGCGCCCCGCTCTGCCACGTCGCCCGCTTCGATGCCGACGCACCGTCGTTCGTGCTGATCATGGAGGACCTCGCCGGATCGCGCCAGGGCGACCAGTTCGTCGGCCTCAGCGTCGACGAGGCCGCCCTCGCCATCGAGCAGGCCGTCGGGATGCACGCACCGCGCTGGGGCGACCCGACGCTGGCCCAGTTCGGCACGCACCGCCCCAAGGGCCCCGAGGCCGGGATGATGCTCGGGATGGTCTACGCCATGATGGTCGACCCGTTCCTCGAGCGGCTCGGCCCCGGCCTCGACGCCGACGTCATCGACCTGGTGCGTGCCCTGTCGACGAAGGTGGCCGTGTGGGCTGCCGGCACCGACACCCCGCGCACGCTGGTGCACCTCGACTTCCGGCCGGACAACTTCATGTTCGGGACCGCGCCCGATGCGCCGCCGCTCGCCATCGTCGACTGGCAGACGGCCACCGAGGGCAACGCGATGAGCGACCTCGCCTACATGATCGGTGGCAGCTTCGAGCCAGCCCGACGTGCGGCGGTCGAGCGCGACCTGCTCGACGACTACCGGGCGCGCATGCACTCCGCCGGCGTCGCCTACCCGTCCGACGACCTGTGGCGCGACTACCGGCTCGGCGCCGTGTGGGGCGTGGTGATGACGGTGATCGCCACCATCCTGGCCGCGCAGACCGAGCGCGGCGACCAGATGCTCACCGTCATGGCCCAGCGACACGGCCGCCACGCGCTCGACCTCGCGTCGATGGAGCTGCTCGGCTGAGATGCAGGCCGCCCCGCCGCTGCGCGTGCGTCGAGCGGTGGTGCTCGCCGCGACGCTGATCGTGCCGTTGGCGCTCGTGTGGGGCCTCGGCCACCGCGGGGTGCACATGGCCCGCAGCCTGGTCCTGCCCGGAGCCGGGCTGGTGGGTGAGCGCACGGGCGTCGCCGTGGTGTGCGTCGTCGCCGCCGTGGCGGCCACGATCGCCTGGGCGCGCTGGGGCCTCGACTGGGTGCTGGCCGGTGTGGTGGCCACGTCGGTGGCGGCCTCCGGAGCGCTTGCCGCGACGCACGGTCACGCGGCAGTCGCGGCGGTCGCGGCCGACGCCGTGCGACCCGTGCTCGCCGCCCACGAGTTCCCGCTCGTCGTGCTCGTCGTCGGCGCCATCTCGTGGGTGCGGATGACGCTCGGCCGCGTCCCCGGGCTCGCGTGGCTCGGCCGGCGACGCAACCGCACGATGCACGGCCTGGCCGACATCGGCCGGCTGGGCGTCGTCGAGCGCAGTCGCACCGCCGCCGTGCTCGCGCTGGCCGGCGACCCCGCGCAGCTCGATCTCGCCCGCAGCGCGGCGACCGACCCGGCGGTGCTCGAACGGGCCCGGCGGGTGGGCTTGGCCGCACGGTGGCGCGTCGGCGGCGACCCGCTGCGCGTCGACCATGCCGCAGCCCGCGCCGCGCTGGCACTCACCGGAGCGCTCGACGACGCGGCACGTGCGCGGCTCGTCACCGACGCCGAACGGGCCCCGCTCGGCGTGCCCTGCAGCGAGCCCACCTGGGTGCGTCCGCTCGACGCCGTGCTCGCCGCGATCGCGGTCGACCGCGCCGGTGGCTCGACCGAACGGTTCCGTGCGGCGCTGCACGCCCAGCTCGGCCTGCGCCGCGGCCACCGCCCGCTGTGGTGGTGGACGCCGCTCGGCATCGGCGCAGGGGCGATGCCCGCCTGGGAGCACGCGGCGTGCTCGGGCCTCGCCCGCTCGATGGGCTGGATCGACGACCGCGACTGGGACGCCCTGCGCCAGCGTGCCCTCGGCGCCTCGGCTCGCGGCACCGGCCACCCGCACGACGAGCGGCTCGTCGCCGCAGCGCGGATCTGGACGGCGTTCGTCGACGACGAACCGACCCGTCGGCTGCTCGGGCGTCCGACGATCGCCCACGACCCACTCGCCGTCGCCCTCGACCACCTCGCCCGCTCGGTGAGCGGTGAGGGCGACAGCCAACCTCACCGCTCACCGCACGGACACTCGGAGGTCACGGCATGACGATCACCACCACGCCACCCGTCGCGACGAACGGGTTGCCCGACGAGCTGCCCCTGCTGCCCACCGCCCCTCGGCGGATGGGTCCCGTCACTCGCTTCCTCGTGCTGCGCCTCGCTGTCTGCCTCGCCCTCGTCCAGGCGATCGGCGCCGTCCTGGTGTTCGCTGTGGGAGGCACCGTGGCCAGGGCAGTCGGGCTGTCGCTGGCGCTGCCCGGCGGCGGCTTCCTCTACACCGCCCACCCGCTGCTGTTCGCGCTGACCTGGGTGGCCGTCACCGTGGCGCTCGTGCTGTGGTGGGGGATGAGCCTGCACCTCGGCATCCCGGCGGTGTGGGTGCTGAGCGCAGCTGCAGCCGGCCTGCTGGCCGAGGGGCCACGGCTGTTCGTCGAGCGCGGCACCACATGGGGCTGGGCGATCCCGGTCGTCTACGCACTGGCTGCGGCCTGCGTCGGGGCGCTCGCATGGACCTTCGAGGCCCGCTTCCGCCGCAAGCGGGCGATGGTTCCCGAGCTCAACGCCTATCTCGCATCGGCGACGGTGCCCACGCCGGTGCGCACGCCCCGCGAGCCCGGCGACGTGGACGCCGACCTGTTGCGCTGGGCCTACGAGCTGTCGATGCAGCCGATCGACCGCTTCGACGGCTTCGAGTGGGGCGAGCAGCTGCACGGCGGCACAGTGGTGCGCTACCAGCTCAACTACCTCGGCTGGGCGTTGGCCCCCTACGCCGTCAACTACGTGCCCAACGCCCCCGGCCAGATCGAGCTGGCGATGCGCAACCTGGTGCTCAAGCAGCTCGACCTGCGCGTGTGGCGCTACTGGCAGCTGCTCAACCGGGTCGGCAACCTCGACAGCAACCCGGACCCGCTGGTGCGCGACAACATCATGTTCTCCGGCTTCACCGGCGACCAGATCAACCTCTACGAGGCCGCCACCGGCAGCACCCGCTTCGACGAGCCCGGCTCGCTCACCTTCGTGTGGACCGACGGGCGCACCTTCGCCTACGACCACCACAGCTGGATGGAGGCCGTCCAGCGCAACTTCGAGCGCAGCCGGCTGGGCTTCTTCCCGTGCGAGCCCGGCTGGGCCTTCGCTGCGTGCAACACCATCGGTGCGCAGGCGCTGTACGGCCACGACCGCTTGCACGGCACCCACATGTGGGACGACATCGAGCCGCGCTGGCGCGAGACGCTCGAGCGCGAGTACCTGCTGCCCGACGGCAACTACGCCAACATCCGGTCCACGCACACCGGCCTCAGCTGGGACACGGGCGAGACGCCGGGCGGCGAGTACTTCACCACCGGTTCGCACAGCTTCCGCGACGTCGCCCCGGACCTGCACGCCCGGGGCCGGGCACTCGGCCTGCGCGGCGCACCGGAGAAGTTCGCCAAGCTGCGCGGTCTCATCCGCGACGGGATGTTGCAGCTGCAACTCCCCGAGGAGTGGGAGCGCAACCGTGCCCGTCGGAGCGCCGTGCCCGGGTGGACCAAGCTGATCGGCGGGGCCCGCGCGGTGGGTGACGACGAGTTGGCCGAGGCAGCGATCCGTGCCCACGACGCGCAGTGCACCACCGGGCTGCACTGGCCGCAGATGCCGCTCGCCGCCGGCGTGTCGAACCTGGCCCTGCACCTGCTGGTGCGCTGGTCGACACCGCTCGACAACGCGGCGATCAACATGCGCGGCTACGTGCCGCCGGTGGGCCCGGTGCTCGACACGGTGCCCTGGCCCGAGGTGCTCGTCACCCTCGCCCGCTCCACCGACGGCATGTCGCTCGAGCTGATGCTGCGGCCCGGGCCCGAGCCCACCACCGGCCCCGTGCAGCTGGGCTTCAGCGCCCTGGCAGCGGGCGCCACCTACCGTCTGCACGGCGACGGGGTCGACCTCGTGGCCGTGGCCGGTGACGACCACCGGGCCACGTTCGCGCTGCCGGTCGACCGCCCGCTGCGCCTGCACCTCGGCACGGTCGCGACCGAGGCTCCGAACCAGGCGGCGGCGGAAGGGCAGGGCTGACCCGATGATCTCGATGTACCTCAACTGCGCCAAGGTGTGGACCCACCTGGTCCGGTTCGTCTGCCGTGTGACGGGCCGACCCCAGGTGACCTACGAGGCGCCCCCACACCCGGGAGCACGCCCGTGACCGCCACCGTCTCCCCACCCACGCCCGCCGCCGACGAGGTGCTGCTCCTGCCCGAGCGGCCGCGGCGCTTCGGCCCGGTCACGCGGCGGCTGCTCGCCCGGCTCGTGGCGGGCCTCGCCCTGGTGCAGGCCGTCGGCGCCTGGCTCGTGTTCGCCACGGACAGCCCTGCCGCCCGCGCGGCGGGGCTGAGCCTGGTGTTCCCCGGTGCCGGGTTCCTCTACGACGCGGCACCCGTGCTGTTCGTGCTGACGCTCGTCCTCGTCCTCGTCGCGCTCGTGCTGTGGTGGGGGGTGTCGACGCACTTCGCGATCCCGCTCGTGTGGGCGCTGAGCGTCGTCGGCGCCGCCCTGCTCGCCGACGGCCCGCGGCTGTGGGTCGACCGCGGCACCACGTGGGGTTGGGCGGTGCCCGTGGCCTACCTGCTCGCGCTGGCGACCCTCGGCTCGATGATCTGGAAGATGGAGGCCCGATTCCGCCGCAAGCGGGCCAAGGTGCCCGCACTCAACGCGTACCTGCGCGAGGCGGAGCTGCCCGAGCGGGCCACGGCGTTGCGGCCCCCCGACGCGATGGACGCCGAGCTGTTGCGCTGGTGCTACGACTTCGCCGAGCAGCCCGACGACGGCTTGGCCGGCCTCGACTGGGGCGAGCAGTTCCACGGCGGCACGCAACTGCGCTACCAGGTCAACGCGATCGCCTGGGCGATGGCGCTGTACGCCGCGAACTACCTGCCCAACGCCCCGGGGCGGATCACCGAAGCGCTGGCCAAGGTGGTGCTCAAGCACACCGACCTGCGCGTGTGGGGCTATTGGCGCACGCTCAACCTGCTCGGCAACTTCGACCCCGACCCGGACCCGATCCGCCGCGACAACATCATGTTCTCGGCGTTCCTCGGGGACGTGATCAACAGCTTCGAGGCGGCCACGGGCGACACGCGCTTCGACGAGCCGGGCTCGCTCACCTTCGTGTGGCGCGACGGGCGCACGTTCCCCTACGACCACCACGGCATCGCTGCTGCGGTGCGCCGCAACTTCGAGCGCAGCACCCTCGGCTTCTTCCCGTGCGAGCCCGGCTGGTCGTTCACCGTGTGCAACGTGATGGGCGCCCAGGCCCTCTACGGCCACGACACCCTGCACGGCACCGACGAGTGGGACGCGGTGCGCGAGCGGTGGCAGCGCACCCTCGACGACGAGTACCTCACCCCCGACGGCTCGTACGCGCACATCCGGTCCAACCACATCGGCGTGTCGTGGGACACCGGCGAGGTGCCCGGCGGCCACTACTTCGCCAATGGCACGCATCGCTTCGCCGACATCCTCCCCGCCCACGCTCGACGAGCCAAGGCGCTCGACCTGCGCGGTGCGGCCCCGAAGATGCAGGCGTTGTCGGCCCTCGTGAGCAACGGCACCCTGCCGCTCGAGCTGCCGGAGGAGCCCGAGCGGCACCGCACCCGCTCGAGCGCGATCCTGTCGTGGAACAAGGTCATCGGTGGGGCGCGGATGGTGGGCGACCAGCGTCTCGTCGATGCGGCGATCGACGCGTCGGCGCGACAGTGCGCCACGGGCGCGCGCTGGCCGGAGCGGCCGGTCGCCGTGGGCGCCTCGGGCCTCGGCAGCCACATGCTGTTGCGCTGGTCGGCCCCGCTCGACCTCGCGACCTTGAACATTCGCGGCCACGTCGCACCCGTGGGCCCGCTGGTCGCCGCCGATGCGCAGCAGGCGTTCCTCAGCCTGGCCCGGTGCGACGACGGCGTTCGGCTCGAGCTCGTCGTGGAGCCGGTGGGTGCAGCTGACGGATCGGACGTCGCGGGGGTGCCCTCCGGCGCGCGAGTGACCTTCAGTCGGCTGCCCGCCGGCGTGGTGCTCCGACTGCACTTCTACGGAATCGATATCGACGTGGTGGCCGATGGTGACGGCCGCGCCGAGGTGGAGGTCGCGTTGACAGCTCGCGTCCAGCTGGTGCTCGAGCCACGGCAGGAGGAGCTGTCGTGATCCTCGACTGCGACCGCCTGTGGACCCGGATGGTCTCGTTCGTGTACCGGTTGCGGGGCAAGCCTCGCGTCACCGCACCACCTGAGCTGCCTGGTCGACGTCAGAAATCCTGAGTTGCTACTGCTCAAGTTCGCTGTATCATGCTCGTGCAGTCCTCGCCGAGCGCCCGCCGACGAGGACTGACAAGTCGAACCACGTGCACCCCCGCCGGCACCCTCCGGGGCCGGCCACAGCGAAGGAGACACCCCCATGCTTCTGGCCCGCACCACCACCCCGTCCAGCTTCGACCGCGCCTTCCAGCAGCTCAGCCAATCGCTCATGCCCACCAGTTCGTGGGCGTGGCGCACCGCTCCGGCGGTGCACGCCGTGTGGCGGGGCGAGAACCTCGAGCTGAGCGTCGACCTGCCCGGTGTGCCCCGCGAGGCCGTGTCGGTCGACGTGGCCGGCCGGGCACTCACCATCGCCGTCGAGCACGGCGCCGAAGGCGAGCAGCTGCGCTGGTCGCGTGCATTCCAGCTGGGTGGCTCGCTCGACCCGGACTCGGTGGCCGCCCGCTATGCCGACGGCCGCCTCGTCGTGACCGTCGCTCCGACGGCCAAGCCGGCAAGCCGCAGGGTGGCCATCGCCAGCCCAGTGGCAACCGCCGCCACGGCGATCGACGTCGACACGCCGGAGCAGGCCGAGGCGGCCGTCGCACCGACCGCCGAGCCGACCACCTGAACCGACCGCCCATCGGGCGGACCCCCTTCCCCATCCACGTCACCCGGCCCGGGTCGAGCTGCCCCCCGCAAGACCCGGGCCGCGACACGTGCGGACCCATCGCGCATAGGGACGTTCGTCCCACCGCCGACCGGTCATCCGCCCGTCGACGGGGGGCCGGGTGGGTATGAC
>DAINND010000043.1:10421-13880 GCA_036736065.1 Ilumatobacteraceae bacterium | reverse complement strand
TGCAGGTGCACCGGCTCGACCTTCTTGCCCGACTTGCGCCGGGCGCCGATGTTGAGCACTTCGACGAACACCGAGAACAGCATCGCGGCGTAGATGTAGCCCTTGGGGATCTTCTCGCCGAAGCCCTCGGCGATCAGCGTCACGCCGATCAGCATCAAGAACGCGAGCGCGAGCATCTTCACCGACGGATGGCGGTTGACGAAGCCGTAGATCGACTTCGACGCGACGAGCATCACCACCACGGCGGTGACGACCGCGAGCACCATCACCGGCACGTAGCTGGTCATGCCCACGGCGGTGATGACCGAGTCGATCGAGAACACCAGGTCGAGCAGCAGGACCTGGCCGATCACCGCAGCGAAGGTGGGGGCAGCCCGACCGGCGCCGTGGCCGTCCTCGCCCTCGAGCTTGTTGTGGATCTCCTTGGTGGCCTTGTAGATGAGGAAGAGGCCACCGGCGAGCAGGATCAACTCCTTGCCGCTGAAGCCTTGGCCGAACACTTCGAACAGGTCCTTCTTCAGGGTGACGATCCAGCCGACCGCGAGCAGCAGCAGCACGCGCATCGCACCCGCGGCGATGAGGCCGACGCGGCGAGCACGGTCCTGCTGCTCGGCGGGCAGCTTCGACGCGAGGATCGAGATGAAGATGACGTTGTCGATGCCGAGGACCACCTCGAGGGCGAGCAGAGCGACGCGCGCGCTCCAGGCGGCGGGGTCGGAGATCCATTCCATGGGCGGACAACCTAGGTCACCTGAGCAGGGGCGCTACGCGCCCGGGCGCCGAGCCCGCGCGCAGCTGGTGGGGGTGCCGCTGCCCGGCGCCGAGGCTGCACCGGCGCCGGCGGCGTTCACGGCGCGGACGATCACGTTGTACGTCGTGCCGGCCCGGAGCGAGGTGAGCTTCATCGAGCCGGCCGTGAGCGACTTGGTCGACCAACGCGTGCCGCCGTCGAGGGAGTACTGGTAGCTCGTGATCGGTGAGCCGCCGGTGCTCGTCGGCGCCGTGATGGTGAGCGTGAGGCTGCGCGATCCGGCGACGACAGCGTCGATCGACGGGGCGCCGGGCACGGTGCGCGGTGTGCCCGCACGCGCCCGGGACGGGGCGCCGGCGCCTGCTGCGTTCACGGCACGCACCCGCACCTGGTACGCGGTGCCGTTGGTGAGGCCGCCGATCACGATCGTGCGCGTCGATGGTGGCGCACCGACCGTGGTGAAGGTTGCGCCGTTGTCGATGGAGTACTCGTAGGCGCTGATCGGCGCTCCGTTGGTGGAGGGAGCGCTGAACTTCACGGTGAGCTGGCCGTTGCCCGGGGTGACCGAGGTGATCGACGGCGCACTCGGGACGGTGCGCGGCGTGCCGACGACGACGGTCGAAGCCGCGCCGGCGCCGGCCATGGTGACGGCACGCAGGCGGACCTGGTAGGTGCGCCCGTTGGACAGCCCGGTGATGGTGAACGTCGACGCGCCGCTCGGCACGCTCCGCCATGTGGAGCCGGTCGAGTACTGGTAGCCCGTCACTGGCGCGCCCCCGCTGTCGGTGGGCGGCGACCAGGTCACGCCGAGCGTGCGGTTGCCCGGTGTGACGGCGACCGAGGTCGGGGCGCCGGGCCTGGCCGGGACGATGAAGTTGGCCGTCAGGATGGTGTCGTCATCGACGCTGAGGGTGCACACCGCGCCGTTGGCTTGGCAGTTCCCGCTCCACCCGGTGAAGTACGACCCGGGTGAGGCGACGGCCGACACCGCGGCCGGAGTTCCCTGCGGCAGGCGGGCGACGCAGGGGATGCCGCACACGCCCTGCGGTTCGGTGAACGTCACCTTGCCCTTCCCCCCGCCGGTCCGCTCGAGTTGCAGTGTCTTGCGGGGGATCACTTCACGTTGCACCTGGAGGAGCAGGTTCGTGCTCGGGCCGGCGTGGACGAAGTCGACCACCCCGGGCAATGACCGGCCGGCGATGGCGTTCCACACCTCGAGCCACTGCGTTCCCGGACCGCGGCCCTCGAGCTCGAGTGCAGCCGCCCCGGCCACGTGGGGCGCTGCCATGGACGTCCCGTCCATCAGCACCGCCCCCGTCGAGGACAGGTGCGACGCAGAGACGATCTCGACCCCGGGTGCGTAGATGTCGAGGCAGAGGCCCCAGTTCGAGAAGCCCGCTTCGAGGTCGTAGCGGTTGACGGCGCCGACGGTGAGCGCGTCCGGAACCCGCGCCGGGCTCGTGAAGCACGCGTCCTCGCCCTCGTTGCCCGCAGCGATGGCCACGACGAAGCCGGCTTGGATCATCTCCTCGATCGCTGCGTCGAGCACGTCCGACGGCGGCCCACCGAGGCTGAAGTTGGCGACGGCCGGCGTGCCGGGGACGTGCATCACATCGAGCACGAAGTAGATCGCGTTGGCGACCTGGAGGGTGGTCGTCACACGGGAGCGACCGAACACCTTGATCGGGATGATCTGGGCCCCCTTGGCCACCCCGTAGGTGGTTCCCGCTGCCGTGCCGGCGACGTGGGTGCCGTGCCCGTTGCAGTCGCGGATGCCGTTGCACCCGTCAGCGAAGCCGTCCTCGGGGTACGCGTAGTCCGGAACTCGTCCGAGGAAGTCGGCGTGGGTGATCAGCTGCCCGTTGCGCGTGGTGATGTTCAGGCCGCTGTCGAAGACGTAGATGGGCACACCTGCACCGGTCTTCTCCGACGAGTAGTAGAGGTCGGGCATCGTGCTGATCTGGTCGAGGCGGTCGAGGTTCCAGACCGGTTCGAGCTGCTCGATCGCCGACTGCACGGGGCGCTCGTGCTCGACGGAGGTGACCCCGGGCTGGGCGCGCAGCGCATCCGCCTGCTCGAACGTCAGGTCGGCGACGAACCCGATCAACGAGGTGCGCCAGACGCGCAGCGGTGCCACACCCTGTCCCGAGAGCGTGGCGAGCGCAGCATCGAGTGCCGCCACGTCGGCAGCGAGCACACCGAAGCGCGCCACCCCGGTCGACTGGGCGCCGATCCCGGGGACGGGGTCGACCCACGACTCGAACGCATGCCCTCTCCCGCCGTCGGGCCCAGCGGCAGGGACGGCACCCGGTTCGCGACCGGCGCCTGCCGCTGACGGCAACGCGATCGCCACCATGCCGGCGAGGACGACGACCGCCCCCGCCAGCGGCCTGCGCCGTCGATGATCGCCTGTGCCCACCCTGCGACCGTAGCAGCGCACCCGAGCGCCCCGACCCCGGGTGAGGGTCATCCCTCACAGGACGAGGACCCTCCCGCCGCACGAGGGGGATCTTCTACTGGTCCGCACGTGCCGAATGGCCTTGACTACAGCCATGACCAGCCGGTGATCCGGCCTCGGTCAGGTCGAGCGGTCCGGGTGCTGCACTCACCCGAGCCATGAGCTCCCTGTCAGAGCCCCGCTCTGGCATAGCGGCCCACCGCCCGGGCGGGGGGCGGGGCGCGGGGGCGGAGGCGACCGCACGCGGGAC
>DAINND010000043.1:3796-10411 GCA_036736065.1 Ilumatobacteraceae bacterium | reverse complement strand
GCTCCACCCACCCGAGCCTTGAGCCCCCTGCCCGCGCCCCGCTCGGGCATCGGCCCCCCCCGCCGGGGCCGATGCCAGAGCGGCGGGCAGGTCACCTCGACACGGCATCCGCCGATCCGGTGGCGACCGGAACAGCCGCGTCCGACCCGCTGTCACGTTCCGTACAGTACTGTACGGAACATGACGAACGGGGCTGAGGGCACGAGACCGGAACGGCGTCGGCCGGAGCGCAGCGGTGGCGACCGAACCGCTCGGACGTCGAGCTGGCAGCTGCGCAACACCTTCGCCGGTGCAAGGGTGCTGAGCGACGACGAGGTGGCCCACCTGCACGAGGCGGCGCTCGGCTACCTCCAGCGCTCGGGGCTGCGCGTGCTGTCACCCGAGGCCCGGCATCACTTCGCGTCCGCAGGGGCGACCGTCGACGACGACAGCCAGATGGTGCGCCTCGACGCCGAGCACGTCCGCGAGCTGCTGACCCTCGCCCCGGCCGAGGTGGCTCTGACGGCACGCAACCCGGCACGCGACCTGGTGGTGGGTGGTGACCACGTGGTCTTCGTGCCTGTCGCCGGGCCGCCGTACGCGAGCGATCGGGTGCGCGGCCGCCGGGTGGGCGGGTTCGCCGAGCACACCGACTTCTTGCGCCTCACCCAGCGCACCGAGGTGTTGCACACCCCGGCCCCTGCCGTCGAGGCCCAGGACGTGCCCCTGCCCGAGCGGCACCTGCACTGCACCCACGCCGAGCTCACCCTCACCGACCGGGTGCCGTACGTCTATGCGCGTGGTCGGCGCCAGTTGGCCGACTCGTACGAGCTGATCCGTTTGGCGAACGGCGTCGACCCCGACGAGTTCCGTGCCCGTCCGTACTCGTGGATGAACATCAACACCAACTCCCCGCGGCAGCTCGACGTGCCGATGTGCCTCGGCATCATCGACTCCGCCACGGCAGGGCAGTTGACGATCATGACGCCGTTCACCCTGGCCGGGGCGATGGCCCCGGTCACCGTGGCCGGGGCGTTGCTGCTGCAGCACGTCGAGGCGCTGGCGGCGATGGCCCTGGCGCAGGTGGTGCGTCCCGGCGCGCCGGTGGCCTACGGCGCGTTCACCTCGAACGTCGACATGCGTTCGGGCGCCCCGGCGTTCGGCACCCCCGAGGGGCTCACTGCGGCGATCGCCAGCGGGCAGTTGGCCCGGCACATCGGCGTGCCGTGGCGCTCGCAGGCGACGAGCACCTCGAACACCGAAGACGCGCAAGGCGCGGCCGAGTCGCTGTTGTCGCTCACCGGTGCGCTGCTGGGCGGGGCCAACATCGTCATCCACTCCGCGGGCTGGCAAGAGGGTGGGTTGACGGCATCGTTCGAGAAGTTCGTGCTCGACGTCGAGGTGCTCGAGACGGGCGCCGCGGCGATGCGGCCACTGAACGTCGGCGCGGCCGAACTGGCCGTCGAGGCCATCGACGACGTCGGGCCGGGTGGGCACTTCTTCGGCACGGCCCACACGCTCGAGCGCTACGCGCACGCGTTCCACGAGCCGGCAGTGTTCACCCGCCAGAACTTCGGGCAGTGGGCCGAGGCGGGCCGGGCCGACGCCGCAACACGGGCGACGGCTGTGTGGCAGCGCTGGCTGGCCGACTACGAACAGCCCCCGCTCGGCGACGACCGGCGGGCGGCGATGGACGACTTCATGGCCCGGCGCATCGCCGAGGGCGGGGCGGCGCCCGAGTCGTGAGCAGCCGGCAACGGACCAGGGTGACCCGCGCCGACTGGGTGCACGCCGCACGACGCACGCTCGTCGACGAGGGCGTGGGGCAGGTGAAGGTGGCCGTGCTCGCCGAGCAGTTGGGCGTGGCCCGGTCGAGCTTCTACTGGTACTTCACCGATCGCGACGACCTGCTGGCCGGGCTGCTCGACGAGTGGGAGGCGCACAACACCGCGCCGCTCGTCGAGCGTGCCGAGCGGCCGGCCGGCTCGGTCGCTGCCGCGCTGCTGCAGGTGTTCGAGTGCTGGGCCGACCCCGAGCTGTTCGACGCGCCCCTCGAGTTCGCCGTGCGCGACTGGGCGCGGCGCGACCCCACCGTGCGCGCCCGTCTGGCTGCTGCTGACAGCACGCGCATCGATGCCCTGGCCGCGATGCACCGCCGCTTCGGCGACGACCGGCACCGGGCGCTGGTGCGTGCCCGAGTGCACTACCACTCGCAGATCGGCCTCTACGCGCTCGGGGTCAGCGAGTCAGACGCCGAGCGGCTACGGCTGCTGCCGGCCTACCTCGAGGTGCTCACCGGCGCGCCGGCCGACCCGGCCGAACTGGCGGCGTTCGCCCGGATGGTGCGCCGGCTCGAGCGGCGGGCGCCCACTGCCCGCACCCCCGGCTGAGGGATTTCCCCACAGACACGAGGCCAAACCTCTCCCACTCGGGGGATCACGCCCTGTCGACCACGCAGAGTGTGGACTTGACTGCAATCCATGACAACCACGCCATCCACACCCGCCCCGGCTGCGGCCAACCGGCTCGTCCGCCGCCTCCTGCGGCTGGTTCCCGTGGCCTTCGTGGTGGGCGGCGTCACCGCCGCCTCCGCGGCGACCCTGAGCGTCTCGCCCGACAAGGTGGCCGGCGGCGGCATCGAGGTGACCGGCTGCGACACATCCGTCACGGTCGAATACCTCACCGAGTACGACGCCACGTCGGGCATCTACCGCGTCACCGACGCCGTCATCGGCGACATCGACGCCACCGCATGTGCCGGCCACACCCTCGACGTCGTGGTGGCCACCGACACCTACGTCGAACTGGCCAACGGCACCGCCACGGTGTCGACTGCCACCCACACCGTCGCTCTCTCGGTCGATGTCGATGCTGCCGAGGTCGAGCACATCGCCATCGTCTTCACCGGCTGATCCCGGGAGCGACCCACCGTGTCGGGACCGACCCTGCGCCGCACCTCGGGCATGGTGGTCGCGCTCGCCATCATCGCTGCGCCGATCGCCGGCATCGCGATGCCCTCGACGGCACCCGCCCCCCGGGTGCTGGCGTGGGCCTCGTTCCTCGGCGCCGACGGGTCCATCACGACCGGCACCGCATGGTCGTCGGGCGAGCTGTGGCAACCGGTCACCGGGGACTGGGCCCAGATCTCCCACGCCCTGGTGCCAACCAGCTCGAGGCCCGACGCCCGAGTGCTGGCCGCGGTGCCGGCAGCAGGCAGCGGCGAACGGGTCGCGGCGATCGTGTCGAGCCTGGACGGCTCACCGGTGCGCCTCGGCGGTGTGATCGCTGCAGCCGCAGCCACGGGCTCCCGTCGCGCCCTGGTCGCCAGGGTCACCTCGACCGGGGCGCTCGAGGTCGTCTACCTGCCGGGCCGGCCCGTCACGATCGCATCGAGCGCGGCCGGCGCAGTGACGGAGGCGACGATCGAGCTGACGCTCCAGGTCCAGGGGGCGGCGGTCGTGGCCACGGCCCGGCCGCTGTGGTCGCGCCTGCCGACGGTGACGGTGACGGGCTCGTTGTCGCCTGCGCAGGTGACCGACCTCGCCGACCACGACGGCTACGGCGTCTACGCCGACCAGTCGACAGGGGTCCGCTTCACGGCAGTGCGGGTAGAGGTGCCCGCATGACCAGGCGCCGGCTCACCGATGCCGCGTCGTGGTGCGAGCTGATCGTCGCAGCCGCCGTGCTGTGGATGCTGTGGCCGGCCTGGCTCGGCGGGGGGACCTCGCTCATCGTGGTGTCGGGCGTCTCGATGGAGCCGACCTACCACGACGGTGACGTGCTGATCGTGCACGACATGCACGCCGAGCCCGGCGACGTGATCGCCTTCCGGGTGCCCGGTCGAGAGGGCCAGATCGTCCACCGTGTAGTCGAACGTCGCTCCGACGGCAGGCTGCTGGTGCAGGGCGACAACCGCGAGACTCCCGATCTGCCGTTGCCGTCGGATGCCGACGTGATCGGCGTCGCCGTGGTGCAGATCCCCTTCGGCAAGCAGCTGCTGCGCCTGGCCACCGACCCGCTCGTGCTCGGCGTGGGCGCAGGGTGCTGGGTGATCGCTCACGGCATCCGGCGGGCGATGCAACAGCCCCCGTCCGGCCGCGCCGGGCCCGAACCGGAGGTGGGCCGGGCCTGAGCTGGATGGCAGCGGGCCCCACCGGATCGGCCTCGACCCCGACGTCGTAGGCTGCGGCCACGGGCTCGGCGCCGCGGATGGCGCTAGCCGGGCCCACCGATGCGCCATGCGACCACCCACTGCCACTCCCCTGCCCGAGCTACCCGCAGGCCTGCGCGTCGAGTTGGCCGCAGCAGCGGCTGCGCCGCTGCAGGAGGCGCGGATGCTGCCGCTCGAGGTCTACCGGTCCGACACCGTGCTGGCCGTCGAGCACGAGCGGGTGCTCGACCACGCCTGGCACTGCGTGGCCCGCGCCGCCGACCTGCCGGGTCCCGGCGACCATCTGGTGGGTCTGGTGCCGTCGGGCTCTGCCGCGGGTGGGCACCGCGAGGTGCTGGTCGTGCGCGGCGACGACGGACGGTTGCGCGCCTTCGACAACGTGTGCGTGCACCGTGGCTCGCCGCTGGCGACCGGCTGCTCGTCCGCGGCGCGGCTCACCTGCCCCTACCACGGGTGGACCTATCGCCTCGATGGCCAGCTCATCGGTGCGCCCTACATGCACCGGGCTCCGGGTGGCGTCGAGCAGGACTTCGACCCTGGCGCACACCATCTGAGCGAGGTGACCCTCGAGGAATGGGAGGGGTTCGTGCTCGTGTCGACCGCGGCTGCGCCCCCACCGCTCGCGCCACGCCTGGTCGGCCTCGCCGAGGTGCTCGGCCGCTTCCGACTGGCCGGCTACGTGCCCGTGCACCAGCAGGTCGACGTGTGGCAGACGAACTGGAAGCTGCTCGTCGAGAACTTCCTCGACACCTACCACGTGTTCAAGGTGCACCGGGCCACCTTCGGCGCAGCCAGCGACAGCCCGCTGAACACCACCATGCACCCGGGCACCGACGACTGGACCTACCACGTCGCCACCGAGCGCTCCGAGGTCGCCCCCCCCGACAACACGGTGCTCGAGGGCCCGTGGCGCCGGGCGGTCGTGCTCGCCGCGGTGTTCCCCACGCTGGTGATGCAGGTGCAGCCCGACTTCTGCTGGCACCTGCAGGTCAGCCCGCTCGGCACCGATCGGGTGCGGGTGCGTTGGGACGTGGCCGTGGCGCCCGAGGTGCTGGCGGCGCAGGCCGACCCCGACCGCTATGTGGCCGACCTGCTCACGTTGCTGCGGGCCGTGAACGCCGAGGACCAGCCGGTGATCGAAGGTGTGCGCCGCGGCTGCGACAGCCCACAGTTCGCCCGGGCGCCGCTGTCGGAGTACGAGCAGAACGTCGTCGACTTCGACCGCCACGTCGCCCGACGGCTGAGCGCCTGACGAGCCACGCTGCAGGGCAGGACGAGCCGTCACTGCGACGCGTCCACGACCACTACCGTTCGTGTCAACCGCGAAGGGGGTGCGGTGCGTCGATCGGACATGCATGCAGTGGCAACGCCACCGGACACCGCGACTCGGCGGACCGAGGAGCTCGAGGCGTTCTTGCGCGTCGGCGCCGGTCGCCTCGTGGGTGCCCTCACCCTCATCACCGGCAGCCGTGCCGCCGCGGAGGACGCCCTCCAGGACGCTCTCGTCAAGGCATGGCATCGCCATGACGAACCGTTCGACAACCTGACGGCCTGGATCACGGTCGTTGCGACCAACAACGCCCGCAGCACCTGGCGACGCAACCAGGCCGAGCAGCGAGCGCTCGACAAGCTGGGCGGACGGGCGCTGCCGGCGACTGCGACCCAGACCGAACCGGACGATGCGCTCCACGCCGCGCTGCGCACGCTGCCCGAGCGCGAGCGCCAGGTGGCAGTGCTGCACTACGTGCTCGACCAGAGCGTCGCCCAGGTCGCCGCCGCCCTCGGCGTGACCGACGGGACCGTGAAGACGCTGCTGTCGCGGGCGAGGGCCCATCTCGCCGAGCGGCTGCGGGCCGGCGACGACGCAACCGACCCGACAGGGGGTGTGCAGTGACGCTCGACGACGAACTGCGACGGCGACTGCAGCAGGCAGCCGACCGAGCCGGCGAGGGCACCGATCCCGGAGCCCTCGCGCAGGCCGTATCGACCGCTGCGGCCTCCGGAGCCGGCACCGGGGGTGCAGGTGGCACCCCCTGGAAGCTGCTCGGTGGCCTCGGGGCGAGCGGGCTGGTGGTGGGCGGCATCCTCGGCCTCACGGTGCTGCGCCCGGACGATGGCGGGGCGGATACGACGTTCGGCCTCCGCCCTGCGGGGTCGGTGTTCGACTGCCCGGAGGGCTCCCCGGTCGCCACCATCCGGTCCGGTGACCGCGTGTTCGCCATCGGTCGCACGGACGACGGCAGCTGGCTGGCCGTGCGCGGCCTCGACGATGGGCCGGTGAACTGGCTGCCGGCCGAGGCGATCGAGGTCGACGAGGATCGCGACCTGCCGGTGCTCACCTGTGCGGAGACGATCATCATGGACGTCGAGGCTCCGAGCTCGACGACAGCGGCTCCGGACCCGGCGGCCACCTCGACCAGCGAGCCGGCCGCATCGACGACCACGGCGACGACAGCGCCGACGAC
>DAINND010000043.1:0-3696 GCA_036736065.1 Ilumatobacteraceae bacterium | reverse complement strand
CGACGGTGCCGCCGACCTCGCCCACCACCGCGGCGCCGGACACGCAGCGGCCTGGCGTCCAGGTGAGCACCGATGTCGCGGAGATCTACGACAACGCCTACCCGACGTGCGACAACGAGGCCGTGCTCACCGCGAGCGCCACCGACAACGTCGGGGTGACCTCGGTGACCGGTTCGTGGAGCGGTCTGCCGGGGAGCGGCGCCGCCTTCACCAAGGGGAGCGGCACCACCTGGACGCTGCAGTTCGGGCCGTTCAGCGGCCTCGGGTTCGCCTACAACCAGCTGGTCACGGTGACGGTCACCGCCCGGGACGCAGCCGGCAACAGCCAAGCCTCGACAGTCCAGATCCGGGTCTACGGGGAGTGCCTGCTGTGAGTCGTCGATCTGCCCTCCGCACGATCACCGCCATCGGCGTGTCGATCGCCTCGTTGAGTGTCGGTGTCGTCGGGGCCCGTGCGCTGAGCGGCGACAGCAGCGACACCGCAGCACGGCCGAACCGGATCGACGAGGAAGCCATCACCGAGGTCGAGCAGGCCGCATCGGCTCCGCAGCGAGTGACGTCCGATGCCGACCTGATGCCGCTCATCGCGCCGGTCGCCGTGGGTGACGACCCGGCGATCGCCGACGCCCTGCTGAACTCGCCGGCCGACCTCGCCGACGTCGACGACACCGGGGCGCTCGTATCCCTGGCCGGCCAGGCCGGGCCTGACGACATCCCGGTCGAGGGTGCCGTGCCGATCAGTGGCGACAGCGCCGGCTCGGCGGCTGCCCCCTGGTGGTACGTCGACATCGACGAATCGATCCAGGCGGTGGCGCCGCAGTTCATCGACATCTGCGCCGGCGCGGCGCGGCGTTCGCCGGACAACCCTCCCCCGGCATGGTGCCCGGATGGCACGGGTGGCACGGTGACCGACGAGCTGGTCAGACCCCCGCTTCGCGTCACGCTCGTGCCTCTCCGCAACGGCGAAGGCACCCCGTCGGTGATGTCGTGTCCGATCACTGCACCCGGGTCGGCCAGCGACCGCGAGAGCCTCAGCTTCCTGACGACCGCACCGCTCAGCCGTGTCGAGCTGCGCTGGAGGCCGGCGGGCGCCGCTGGGAGCTGGAGCGCGTTCAGCGTGCCCGAGGCCGCCTTGCGCGAGGTGCAGGAGATGTACCGATACGGCATCGAATCCGGTGAGCTCACCGACGGCGACTGGGTCAGGACCTGCGCCACGATCGCGCGCGACCTCGACCGGCCGCACGACATCATGGCCTTCGGTGCGGACATCTGGGGTCGACCGTTCATCACCAGCACCAAGCCGCTCGACGACTTCAGCCCCGAGGGACGGCCGCCGACCGTCGCCACGATCGACCGCACCGGTGACCGAGCGACGGTGACGGCCTGGACCACCAGCGAGGGCTCGGTGACGTTCACGGCCGTCCTGCTCGACGAGGACGACGAGCCGACGGCCAGAGGGTGCGACGTGTCGACCCAGGTCATCGAGACGGTCGAGTCGAGCGACCTCGGCCGGCACAGATACGACATGTACGACCCCCGCTTCGATGTCGGTCGGGCAGTCAGCATCGAGCTGCCCGCAGGGCGTGCGGCGATGGTGTGCGCCACGATCTACGACACCGAGAACGTGCTCCGACCCCTGGCCACCGATGCACTCGTCGTGCGCGGCCCGCGTCGATCGGTCCCGATCATCACGCTGGCGGGGGTTCGTCTCAATGACGGCGCGGGCCTCGACGCCAGGACCCTCGAGGTCAGCTTGGACCGTTCGGCCGCCGAGCCGACGAGTGGGTCGCAGTCCTGTGGGGGCGACAGTTCCGCCGCCACAGGATGGTCCAACGGCATTGCCATCCGGCCTCCTGGGCGCACCGTGGACCACGTGCTGTGGGACTGCATCTGGACGCCCGCTCCGACGGACGCCGACGGGTCGGTGACCCTGCAGTTCTCGCTTCGCCGAACGACCGAGCCTGGTCGCTCCGCCGACAGCCAGACCCAGACCGTGGGTATCCGCCTCACGCCGGACGAGTGCAGGCTCAGCCTGTGCAGCCGCCGGGCGGCGGAGTACTACGAGATCCCGATCCCCAGCCCGATCCGCAGCGACCGTCTGCGGGGGTGCGTGTTCGACTGTGGTCGCGCGACGGAGCAGGGCTTCGATGGAGTGGCGCTGCTGAAGGTGAGCTGGGAGGCGCGCGGCACCGGCTACACAGGGTCGGCGCAGCTCGTGTCGAGCGACGACCTCAGCGACAGACCGTTGATGGGTGGGAGGCCGATCATCGAGGTGCTGCGCAAGACTCCCTACGAGCCGGGGCCCGGCCTGCGGTTCAGCGAGCTGCGCTCGGAGATCGACCTGATCAGCGACCGTCCGGTGACGGTGCTCGGGGGTCGTGTCGCTCGATTGGAGGTCTATCCACGGGACGCTCCCGAATGCGTCGCCGATGGACCCGTCGAGCCGCTCACCATCGCTGCGTCGACCGAGCCCCGCATCGCGATCACCCTGCCGTGCAGCGGCGCGGGGTACGCAGTGTGGATACAGGTCCGTGATGCCGCTGGCGTCACCCACGAGATGCTCGTCCCCACCGGATCTCCGTTGGTCGCGGGCCTCCTCGGATCGGGGGTGGCGGCGTCTGTCGAGTTTCTCGACGACACCACCGGTCAGCCCGCAGCGTTCATCGACTCGTTGCGAGTCAGCATCGGCGGCGTCGGGCCGAGGCGTTGGACCTGGAGGAACACCTACCGCGGTACCACGCTCGGGCCCAGGCAGGTGTGCGCCGAGTTCGGTGAGACCGTGGCGGTCGGACGATTCGACGACATCGGCTACGACCTAGGGCCGGCCGGCATGCTCTCCATCACGATGACGCTCGACTCGACCTTGGTGTGCGACGGCCGCCTGTCCTCCCGCGGCAGCCTCGGCATCGTCCGCCTGAGCAGCGACATTCCCGTCGAGTCGCTGCGCGCAGGTGAGCCGATCGTGCTCACCTCACCGGCCGACAGTCGCCTCCAGGTGCGGATCACCGTGACAGTCGAAGCGTGGGAGCTCGCAGATGGGTTTGGCTGAGCCGAACGGAGCTGCCCGGGCGGCGGCTACGGTCGCGCCATGAGCGAACATCGCGCGCCGCGTCCACCAGGCGAGCTGTTCGACCTGTCCGGTGATGTCGCCGTGGTCACCGGTGCGGGCCGCGGCATCGGAGCAGGCATCGCCGAGGTGCTCGCCGCGGCTGGTGCGGCCGTGGTGTGCGCGGCGCGGCGGGCCGACGAGATCGAGCAGGTCGCCGCCGGGATCCGCGCCCGGGGTGGCCGGGCGATCGCGGTGCCCACCGACGTCACCGACGGCGCGGCGGTGCAGGCGCTGGCCGACCGGGCCGTGGCCGAGTTCGGCCACCTCGACATCTGGGTCAACAACGCCGGCGGCGCGGCCGTGCAGGCCAAGCTGACCGAGCTCGACCCGGCGGAGTGGGACGCCACGCTGCGGCGCAACCTCACCTCGGTGTGGGTGTGCACCCGGGTGGCCGCCGCCACGATGCGCGACGGCGGACGGATCGTGAACATCTCGTCGCTCGCGGCGACCACCACCCCGACGCTCTGGCACCGCGGCACCTTCGAGCATGCCGTCATCGACGCGCTTGACCCGCGCGCGGACGAACTGGTGATCGACAAGAACACGTCGCCCGCCTTCACCTCCACGGGGATCGAGCGGCTGCTGCG
>DAINND010000042.1:0-13897 GCA_036736065.1 Ilumatobacteraceae bacterium | reverse complement strand
CCACGGCGGCAGCGCCCACGCCGATCGCGCCTGTCGCGATCAGGGATTCGCCGACCGGCGTTAGCTCCACGGCGATGGTGCCGGACTCGAGCGCAGCGAGCAGTTCCTGCTCGGCGTCGAGCAACTCCCCCGCGTCCGCGGCCGACAGCGGCCCCACGAGCACGATCCGATCCGCGCCTGGACGCTCGTCGAGTGCTGCTCGCCCCTCGGCGAGGCGCAGCTCGGCGACCTCGCTGCCATCGGCTTCACGGGCGGGACCCAACTGGCGGACGAGGCCCGGCTCGACGACGCGCAGGTCGACGCCACTGCGCTGGAGCGCGGACATGACCACTGTCGAATAGGACTCGGTGAAGCGGAGGTCGGAGGCGATCAGGCGCACGCTGCCGGCAGGTTCGTACTCCGCCATGGCCGATGACAACTGTCGGGCGGTCGGCAGCTGGTCGACGAACTGGCCGGGCCCCGCCAGCTGCAGGTGGTAGGGGACGTTGAGCAGCGCCACGACTCCCACAGCGGCCAGCAGTGCGTGCCCGATCCACCGGAGCCGTGCCAGGTGGCCGAGCACGCTCACCAACACGGCGAACGTCGTGAAGGCGCCGACGGACCAGAGCCAGCGCATCTGGTGCGGGGTGAGGCCGAGCGGCCCGATCGGGCTGATCGCCAACGAGCAGACCGCCACCACGACAGCGATGGCTGCCACCACGAGCGCGGCGAACCGCACACGATCTCGCGCTCGCCACGCCAGCACGCCGAGAGCGCCGAGCACCATGGCCACGAGCACCAGTGCCCCGAGCGCCCACCGAGCGCTCACGATGTCGACGGGGAGCAGCGTGCGACCGTCGGGCCCGTATTGCGTGTAGGTGATCGTCCCGTCGAACGAGGAGCGTCCCCACCACGGCGGGAGCACCACCACCGCAGCCACGATCCTGCCGGCGAGCGGGGCCCCGATCGTGGCGCCTTCGCTGCCGGTGCTGCCGAGGATCCGAGCCAGGTTGCCCCTTCCGGTCCCGAACAGCTGCTCGGCGATCGGCGCCGCCCACAGCACCAGCCCGACGCCGACGGACACGAGCGCCGAACGGCGCACGAGCACCCTGTCAGCCCGACGGCGCTCCGGATCGCGCCGTCCACGCCGCACCATCACCACCGCGACCCCAACTGTCGCGACGCCGAGCATCGACGGCACCAGATACGCGTACCCGAGATGCACCTGCAGGCAGAGGCTGCCGACGGCGACGAGCCACGGCAGAGCCGCCAGATCTCCCTGGGCGACGTCCCAGGTGAGCAGCAGCATGAGCAGGCAGGGCAGCACCAACGGGTGAGGGTTCCACGGGTCGGCGAGCAGGACGCTGCCGAGGGTCCACGCCAGGGTGCCTGACACCAGGGTGGCCGCCAGCGAACCGGTCCGGCCCAGCGCCCGGAAGCCCACGACCGCACAACCGATGATGGCAGCGCCGTTCAGCATACCGATGCCGACCGCCACGCCCGCCGGCCCGCCGAGCACGGCGACGAAGGGAGCCAGCACCTGGAACAGCAGTGGCCCGGGATGGTTCAGGTCGATGCCCGCGCTGAGCGAGGCCGACGACCAGGTGCCGAGCAGTGGGAAGTGCTCTGCGCTCCACACGTCGCGGCTCCGGATCTCGATCAGGGCGTTGTCACCGATCGGGATCCAGTCGGACCGAAGCGCCCGAGCCACCGCTGTGGCGACCGGCACCAGCGCGACGACGACGGCCAGCACCTCGGGGCGGGCCAACCATCGCGTGAGCCGTTCCAGGCGCGTCATGCGCCGGTCTCTGGGGGCAGGACGAACACCGCCGTCGGAAGCCCGATGCGGATCATCTCGTCGACCATCGCCTGGACCCCAGGGGGTACCCGGGGGTCGAGCTGGACACCGAACAGGTTCTCGTCCAGGAGACCGATCAGATCGTCGAGGCCGGCCTGCTCGAGAGCGTCGACGACGAAGACGCGCAGCTGCTCCTGCCGGGCGAGCTCTTCGGGCGAGCGAGGGTCCACGAGCACGGCGCGCTCGGCGCCCGGCAACGCGGCGACCTCGTCGATGTAGGCGCCGGTCGCCAGTCGCAGTTGCGCCGTCGCATCCTGCTCGCGGATCACCCGGTGCGCCGTGACCGGGACTCGCCACGTCTCGGGCATGCCGACGTCGAAGCCGCGTCGCTCGAGCTCGCTCACCAGCCCGTACGCCTGGGACCCGAAGTTCGCCGCATCCGCGTAGGTGACGGTGTAGCGACCATCGACGCCGGAGGCGGCCCCCAGCCCGTCCTCGACGGCAGTGGCGGTGGGTCCCACCAGGAGCGCCAGCGTGTCCGACAGATGCTCCTCGGGAACCTGGGCGCGTGCGCTGTCGAGGACGAATGCGCCCAGGCTCACGCCGCCGATCAGCGCCAGCGCAACAGCCGGGACCAGCCGGCGCGGGCGCTGCTGCGGCCACCGCGCGGCAAGCTCGATCGCGCAGGTCGCCACGACCGCGACCACGAGCAAGGCGGTGGTCGCCCAGCACCAGAGCGTCAGGTAGTACCACACCTTCCCGAACACGCGCGACAACGAGATCACTGCCAGCAGCAACGACCAGGCGACCACGAGGTGCAAGGCCAGCACGGCGCGATGGCGACGACGCACGGCGAGCGCCACCGCGAGCAGCCAGACGAGGAACACACCGGCCCCGACGACCACAGGGCCGTCCAGACGGAAGCCGGCGCGCACGAAGTACTCGTCGCCTTCGACAGCCAGGCGCACGAGGCGAACCAGGTCGAGATGGCGCAGCACGAGGCGCACCCCCTCCCCGAGGCCGACCACCGGCTCTCCCGAGGAGGGGCTCGTGAAGTGGTCGACGAGCATGCGCACGTTGCCCGGCGTGCGCACCAGCTGGTCGACCAGCACCGGTGACCACAGCACCGCCCCGACCAACAGCGACCGGATCCCGTGGCGACGGATCGCGGACCGCGCGGACGGGTCGGTCCGCCACTGCCACACGAGGGCGACCAGCACCAGAACGATCATCCCGGCGGTCAGCGGAAGGTAGGGGATGTGCGTCTGTGCGCAGAGACTGCCACCTGCGGCGACGACCAGCAGCATGGCGTGGTCCCCGAGCAGCACGCTCCACACCGCGAGCAGCACCACGACCCACACCAGCACTGGCAGGTACGGGTTCCACGGTTGTTCGACGACCTCTGTCCCGTACCCCCGGACCAGGACCGCGAGGACGGCAGCTCCCACCCAGACGGCGCGGCGGCCGCCACGCCGGTGGAGGATCCAGAGCGCTGTCGCGAGGGCAGCGACGTTCACGACGATCGCCCCGACGAGCAGGGCCCACGCCGACGAACCGAACAACCGGTAGACCGGTGCGAGCACGTAGAAGCTGAGCGGTCCCGGATGGCTCCCCTGGTCGGGGAACTGACCGATCCGACCAGGCAGGCCGATGAGCGGCGTGTGCCCACCGCCGACGTCGCGCACCCGGAACTCGGTCATCGCCAGATCGAGCACCGGATGCCAGTTCCGCCTCGACAGCGTCACAGCGAGCACGAGCAGGGGAAGTGAGAGCAGGAGGCTGGCGGTGAGCACCGGATGGCGTCCCGCGAGCGCTGCCCACCTTCGCCGCGAGGGCCCGAGCGGCTCACCAACGGTCGCAGGCGCAGCGGTCATCGGCGCGTCTGCCGCCGGCGCCGGTGGACGAGATCGGACACGCCCCACCTCGTCACCAGGATCATCGACTCCGCGATGATGCGGCCCGACATCTTCGAGCTGCCCCGCTCGCGGTCGCGGAACACGATGGGCACCTCGACGACCTCGTGGCCGGCGCGGGACAGACGCCGGACGAGCTCGGTCAAGAAGGCGTACCCCTCGGCGGAGGTGCTGCTCGGGTCGATGGATGCCAGTGCCGAGGTCCGGTAGGCGCGGAACCCGGAGGTGCAGTCGCGCACACCGAGGCCGAGCACCAGGCCCGTGTAGCGGTTGCCCCAGCGCGACAGCAATCGACGATGCAGCGGCCAGTCCGACGTGGCGCCACCGGCGACGTACCGCGAGCCCACCACCACGTCGGCGCCGGCATCGAGCGCGTCGAGCATCGACGCGATGACGGCCGGATCGTGGGAGAAGTCGACATCCATCGAGACGATCGCCTCATAGCCAGCCTCGATGGCCACGTCGAAGCCGTGGCGGTAGGCGCTTCCCAGGCCGAGCTTGCCGACTCGATGGAGCACCTGCACTCTGCCGAGCTCTGCGCCGACCTCGTCGGCGATCGTCCCGGTGCCGTCGGGGCTGTTGTCGTCGACCACCATGATGTCGGCCTCCGGCGCATGCCGACGCACCGCACGGAGGAACGACTCGATGTTGTCCCGTTCGTTGTAGGTCGGAGCTACGACGACGGCACGCACGAACTTCCATGCTAGCCAGGAGCGACCGCTACGCTGGGGTGCTGCCCATGCGATCGGTACCGTCTTCCCCTCTGGTCGGCCCGTTCGCCGATCGGCTGCTGGCGTCGGACCTGCCCGGCCTCGAGCCGACTCGGCGCGCCGCTGCGGTGGCCTTCGTGGTGCGCCGCGTGGACGGGCTGCCGAGCGTCACACGCCTCGGAGTCCTCCTCATCGCCGCGCTCGTCCGGCCGTTGATCGCCCTGCCCGACCGGGCCCGGGTCGTGCAACGGGTTGGCCGGACACGGCTCCCCCTCTTCGGTGAGTACCCGCGTCTGGTGCGTTCACTCGGCTACGCCTTCATCTGGGAGACCTGGCCCGAGACTGCTCCCGACGGCTCCTCGGCTTCCGGGAGGACGTCATGACGACCCCCTCGGCGCTGATCGCCCCTGCTGCACGGCTCGAGACCGACGTGCTCGTCATCGGTTCCGGCGCGGGTGGGGCCACCACCGCCGCGCTCCTCGCCGAGGCCGGCTACGACGTGCTCATCGCCGAGGAGGGGCCCTGGGTCGACCAGGACGAGGTGCGACCCTTCTCCCTCGAGCAGATGGACCGCCAGTACCGAGCCGGCGGTGTGACCGTCGCCCTCGGCCTGCCGTCGATCGCCTACACCGAAGGGCGCTGCGCCGGAGGTGGCACGGAGGTGAACAGCGGCCTCTACTTCCGGCCGCCACCCGACGTCGTCGAGCAATGGCGCCGCGACTACCGCATCGCGGATCTCGAGCAGGCCGAGATCGAGCGGATCGCCGACGAGGTGGAGGCGGCGCTGCACGTCACGACGGTCCCCGGCCGTCCGACCCCGGCGAGTGAGATGCTGCGCCGTGGTGCAGCTGCGCTCGGTTGGAAGCACAACGAGATCCCGCGTTGGATGACCTATCCGCCAGGCGGGGATGCGACCACCGGGAAACGCCAGAGCATGACTCGGACCTACCTCCCGCGAGCGTTCTCGGCGGGAGCGCGCATGGTGGTCGACGCACGCGTCGACCGCCTCGTCCGCCACGGCGCGCGGACGGAGGCGCATGTCACCTACTCCGCTGGCGTCCAGGGCACCATCGCCTGCCGTGTGGTGTTCGTGTGCGGTGGCGCGATCCAGACCCCCGCCCTGCTCCAGCGCTCGGGCATGCGCACCAACATCGGCCGGACACTCGCCGTGCATCCGACGGTGAAGTTGGCGGCGAAGTTCGCCGAGCACGTCAACGTCCCCGACGACGTGCCCGTCCACCAGGTGAAAGAGTTCGCCCCGGACCTCTCCTTCGGTGGCTCGGCGGGCCACGCCGGGTTGATCGCGCTCGCGTTGACCGACCACTGGTCGGCGTTCGCTCCTGCGGTGGCCGAATGGCGCAACATCAGCGTCTACTACGCCGCCATCACGAGCGCTGGGCGGGGGCAGGTCCGCCATGTGCCAGGCCTGCGCGATCCGCTCGTCACCTACCGACTGACACACCGCGACCGCGAGCTGCTGCGCAGCGGGCTCGGGCGCCTCGCCCTGCTGCTGCTCGAGGCCGGGGCAACCGCTGTCTATCCGTCGTTCCGCGACGCACCCCTCGTCACCGACCGGTCGAGCTTGGGGGCGATGCAGCGAAGGTTCTCCGCATCCAAGGCCAGCGTCATGACCGTCCACCTGTGCTCGACCGTACCGCTCGGCGAGGACGCCGACCGGTGCGGCGCCGACTCCTTCGGCCGGGTCCACGGCACGACCAATGTCTTCGTCAACGACGCCTCGTTGCTGCCCACGGCTCCCGGCGTCAACCCTCAGGCCACCGTGATGGCGTTCGCGATCCGCAACGCACGCCGGTTCATCGACACCGATCGGAGCCGTCATGCGTGAGCGCTGGTCCGTCCCGGCCACCACCGTCGTCACCGGAGGCGGAGGCTGGCTGGGCCGCGCGCTGATCGATCGCCTCCTGGCCGATCCGGGCCGGCGAAGCGTGCGCGTGCTCGCCCGGGACGCGACCGAGGCCGCCTCGCTCCCCGACGATGAGCGGATCACCGTGGTGACCGGCGATGTCGCCGAGCTCGCGACGGGCGAGGCGCGCTTCGCGGAGACCGGTGCCGACACCGACGTGGTGCACACGGCCGGGGTCATCCACCCGGCACGCGTCAGCGACTTCTACGCCGTGAACACCCGGGGCACCAAGGCGGTCGTGGAGATCGCTCGGCGCCATGAGGTCCGGCGCCTCGTGCACGAGTCGTCGACCAGCCCGTTCGGCACCAACCCCCACCCGAGCGACCGCTTCCGGGTCGACGAGCCCTACCGGCCCTACTACGGCTACGGGCACTCGAAGATGCTCGCCGAGCTCGCCGTGCACGAGGGTGTCGAGCACGGGCTCGACGCGACCATCGTGCGGCCACCGTGGTTCTACGGCCCCTTCCAGCCGCCGCGGCAGACGACCTTCTTCCGGATGGTGCGCGCCGGGCGCTTTCCGGTGATCGGCGGTGGTCACCAGATGCGCTCCATGGTCTACGTCGGCAACCTCGTGGACGGCGTGCTGGCAGCCGAGCTGACCCCGCAGGCACGCGGACGGGCGTACTGGATCGCGGATGCGCGGCCGTACGAGGTGAACGAGATCGTCAGCACGGTCGGTCGAGCGCTGCGCGACGAGGGCTTCAGCGTGAAGGACTCCGCGCTGCGCCTCCCCGGGCCCGTCGGTCGGCTCGCCGAGATCGGCGATCGGCTGGTGCAGCGCCTCGGCCTCTACCAACAGCAACTCCACGTGCTGGGCGAGATGGACAAGAACATCGCCTGCGACATCTCGGCGGCCCGGCACGAGCTGGGGTACGAGCCAGCGGGCGAGCTCTACGACGGGATGCGGATCAGCATCCGCTGGTGCATCGAGCAGGGTCTGGAGCTATGACCCGATCGCTCGTCACGGGTGGCAGCGGCTACTTCGGGTCGCTCCTGGTCCGACGGCTCCTCGCCGCGGGCCATGACGTCCGCGTGCTGGACCTGCACGATGCCGACGACCGGCCGTCCGGGGTCGAGATGGTCATCGGCGACGTCCGCGAGCGCACGAGCGTGGCGCAGGCGGTCGAGGGTGTCGACCTCGTGTTCCACAACGTCGCCCAGGTGCCGTTGGCCCGCGACGACGAGCTCCTGCGCACCGTCAACGTCGACGGCACACAGCTGCTGCTCGCCGAGGCGCGCCGAGCCGGCGTCGCCAAGGTCGTGCACACCTCCTCGAGCGCCGTGTTCGGCGTGCCGCGCTCGAACCCGGTCCTTCCCACCACCGTGCCCTCCCCGGCGGAGGCGTACGGTCACGCCAAGCTCGCCGCCGAATGGGCCTGCCTCGATGCCACCGCCCATGGGCTCGATGTGAGCATCGTGCGTCCGCGGACGATCGTCGGTCACGGTCGGCTCGGCATCTTCGGCATCCTCTTCGACTGGATCGCCGACGGGGTCGACGTGCCCGTCCTCGGCCGAGGCGACAACCGCTACCAGTTCGTGCACGCCGACGACCTCGCCGAGGTCTGCCTGCTGGCCGCCCTGCGACCCGGGCCGATGATCGTCAACGCCGGCACCGACCGGTTCGGCACCATGCGCGAGTCGCTCGAGTCGCTGTGCCGCCACGCCGGGACGGGCGCCCGGGTGCGCTCTCTCCCGGCGACGGCAACGTCGATCGCGATGCGCGCTGCGGCATCGATGGGGATCGCCCCCTTCGCGCCGTACCACTGGATCATGTACTCGAAGTCGATGTGGTTCGACATCGACCACGCCCGCGAAGCGCTCGGTTGGCAACCGCGCTTCTCCAACGACGAGATGTTCGCGGCCAGCTACGACTGGTTCGTGGCCAACCGGGCCCACACTGCTCGAGACGGCGTCTCGCACCACCGCACGACGGCCAAACAGGGTGCCCTGCGGGCCGTGAAGACGGCGATGCGGCTGCTGCCGGGCTGATCAGCGCCGAACGGCGGCTCGGCGCACGACCTCGCCGTGGAGCACGCGCAGGATGCCGGTGGCCGACGCGTCCCAGGTGAGCGTGCGAGCTCTCGCCAGCGCTGCGTCGGCGAGGCGGGAGCGCAACGCGGCGTCGGTCAGCACATCGGCCATCGCATCGCCGAGTCGATCGAGGGGGGCGAGCACACCGGTGGAACCGGCGACCACGCTGCTGCGGTGCCCGCGGATGTCGGTGGCCACCGCAGGGGTGCCGCACGCTGCTGCCTCCGTCAGGGTGAGCCCCCAGCCCTCGGCGAGCGAGGCGCTCGCCACGATCCACGCTCGCTGGTAGTGCTCGACGAGCTCGGCGTGGGAGACCTGCCCCTGGAACGTCACCCACCCCGTCATGTCGAGCTCGGCGGCCAGCGCGCGTAGCTCGTCGCGCATCGGACCGTCACCGACGATCTCGAGCCGGAGCTCCGGCACCCGGCGTCGCGTCACCACTGCGGCGCGCATCAGTTCGTCGAAACGCTTGACGGGCGCCAGCCGACCCACCGCCACCACCGTCGGGCGCTCGGCGCGCGCCCCACCCGTGTGGAACTGCTCACCGACGCCGTTCGGCACCGCATGCACTCGTTCCGGCCGGAAGCCCAGCTCGAGAAGCTCCTCCCGTGTGGCATCAGATGGCGTGACCACCTGGGTGCGACGGTAGAACGGCGGGGCGATCCGCGCCTCGAGGAGCCGACCGAACCCGGCAGCGGGGCCCGGGAGGATCTGTCCCCACATCGGCCCGTGCACATGGTGCAGGAAGGTGATGCGTGGCCGTCGGCACCAGATCGGGCTGAACCAGGGCACACCGTTCCAGATCTCGACGAGCGCGTCGTAGGGCCCCATCGCTCGAGCCATCTCGGCGAGCACGGTCCGGGGGAAGACCGTGATGCGACCGCCGCGCCGCACGACCCGATAGCCGTTGCGCGAGCCCTGCGACGGCTGGCCATGCGCCGCCGAGGTGCGGTGGAGGATCTCGAGCCCAGCAGCTGCCCAGCGACGCATGAACTCATCGGCGTGGACCTCGCTGCCACCCGCGTCCGGGTCGTCGAGGTCACGCCACGCCAACGTGTGGATGCGCCGCACCCCGGCGCGCTGCAGGTCGTCGGCGAGGCTCTGGAGGTCGTCGGTCACGGCCGCTGCCGGAATGCCGGTCGACGCTTGTCGAGGAATGCGGCGATGCCTTCCTGCGCGTCGTCGGTGAGGGCGGCCGAGGCCATGAGGCCGACGGCGTAGTCGTACGCGCGGTCCTGGTCCAGGCCGATCTGGGCGTAGAAGCCCTGCTTGCCGAGCGCCTTCGACAGCGCACTCCCCCGGGTCGCTCGGTTGACCAGGTCGAGGACCGCCTCATCGAGGCGGTCGTCCGGGACGACGTGGTTGACGAGACCCCATTCGGCTGCAGTGCGAGCATCGATGGCGTCGCCGGTGAGGGCCATCTCGAGCGCCCGCTTGCGTCCGATGTTGCGCGCCACGGCGACGAGTGGAGTGTGGCAGAACAGCCCACCCTTGCCGCCCGGGATCGCGAACGCCGCCGACTCGGCCGCAATGGCGAGGTCGCACGAGGCGACCAGTTGGCAGCCGGCAGCCGTGGCCAGCGCGTGGACACGAGCGACGACCGGCTGCGGGATCGACTGGACGGTGTCCATCATCTCCGTGCAGACCTCGAACAGTCGACGCACCTCCGCCAGCCCGACCCCGGCCATGTCCGAGAAGTCGTGGCCCGCCGAGAAGACCGGGCCGTTCGCCGCAAGGACCACGCCCAGCGCCTCGCTGGCACCGACTTGCCGGAGCACGGTCGTGAGCTCGACCATCACGTCGAGGGCGAGGGCGTTGCGCTTCTCGGGTCGATCGAGTGTGACGGTGGTGATCGGTCCGGCCGTCGACACCGTGATGGAGGATGCTCCGCTCATCGCGCAAGTGTCGCACGCGGAGCGGGCCTGGCGCGGTCTCAAGAGCCCGACCTCGCTAGTGTCGCTCCTCATGCCCCAGACGTCGATGGTCGTGGACCCTGGCCCGCGGCGGGCCTACGTGCTCGGCGGTTCGCTGGGCCGGCCATCGCTCGAGGGATGGGTCAGTGCGGGCGCCCTGGCGCTCCTGGTGGCGCTGCCGCTGCGCGGCCTCTACCGCGGCACGGGCTCGTCGATGGAGGAAGGGTTCATGCTCGTCTTCCCGATGCGCATGCTGGTCGGCGATGTCCCGAACGTGGACTTCCTGCACCTCTACGGGCCCGGATCGCTGCACACGCTGATGGGCTGGTACCACCTGTTCGGGGCCACCCTGGAGAGCCAACGGACCTTCGGCTTCCTGCAGCACCTCGGGATCATCACGGCCATCTTCGCGTTGGCGAGGCCGTGGGGGCATCGGATCGCGCTCATCGCCGCGACGGTCGTGACCTTCCTCGTGCTGACACCCATCGGCCTGTCCGCGCTGGCGTGGGAGGGCGCCGTCGCGCTCGGCCTCTGGAGCGTCGTGGTAGGGCTACGAGCAGGCCACACCGGGGGGCGAGGCCGAACGGCTGCACTGCTAGGCGCAGGCGCCCTAGCAGGCTTCGCGCTGTCTTTCCGGCCAGATCTCGTGATCGCCATCGGCCTGGCTCACCTGGTCGTCATGTGGCGGACGCGCAGTTGGAGGCTGCTGTTCGCCGGCGCGGTCATCGGCGCGACACCGATGTGGGTCCATCTCGCCGTCGCCGGGATCGGCCCCTCATGGCGCGGGATGGTGATCGAGCCGGTGCGCGACCTGCGGCCCGGGCGTGAGCTACCACGGCCGCCGAGTTGGTCGAAGATCGACGGCGCGCTGCAAGCCGTGGCCGAAGGGCCCGCCGACGCCCCCTGGTGGAGGATCCCCAGCCTCAGTGCCAACCACCAGCTCTTCATCTGGTTCTGGGTGGTCATCCTGCTCTGCATCATCGTCCCTCTCGGCACGTGGTGGCTCGCTCGCCGTCGCGGCTGGTCGCCGATGACGGTGGTGCTCTTGGCCTCGGGGCTGTTCGGCCTCGGGTTGATCGGCCAGGCCATGCAGCGCCCGGACAGCACGCACCTCGCCTGGGGGTCGTGCGTGTCGTTCGCCATGGCGGTCCCGCTGCTGCGCGAGGCGGTGGGGCGATGGCAGCCTCGGCGCTCCACACTCCAGATCGACCTGGCCATCGGTGTCGTCGCAGCGCTGACACTGCTCGTCGTCTGCCCCTACTACACGTACCGCTACTACCTCTTCTACTCCCGGATCAGCATCGGCCAGAAGCAAGGCGGCTTCGAGGTCGAACGGGATGGTCGCCGCTTCTACTTCGGCAATGAGGCGCTCCAGCGGGCGAGCCAGGCTGCGATCGACCAGCTCGAGGCTGTCAGCGACGAGGGTGACCGGCTCCTCGTCGGCCCGGCCGACCTGTCACGGACGATCTACAGCGACGCGGTGTTCTACTACCTGTTCCCCGAGCTCGTCCCGGCGACGTATTTCATCGAGATGGATCCGGGGCTCGCCGATCGACCGGGCTCTGGCCTCGCCGAAGACGTGGCGAGCGCCGACTTCCTCCTGTTGACCAACTTCTGGACCGGCTGGTACGAACCGAACGCATCGACCGAGTTCGGCTCCGACGAGCCCAACCAGGTCGTGGCCGCGCAGTTCTGCATCATCGGCAACTTCGACAATGCCCTCGTGCTGCTCTACGAGCGGTGCGAGCAGGGAGACGGCATCAGCCCTGCGGGTATCGGCATCGGCGCCGAACGACGAGCCGACCTCGAGCGCGAGTTGGCCGAAGCCGGCGGCTGAGCGCGCCTCAGTTGATGGGGAGGCGACGCCAGATCGCCCCGGGGAGGTGCCGGAAGACAGCCATCACTGCGCGAAGCGGTCCGGGCACCCAGACCGTGCGGCGCCGTGATCGCAGCGCCTTCGCCACTGCCTCGGCGACCTTCTCGGGGCTCGTCGCCAGAGGAGCCGCCTTCAG
Organism: Ilumatobacteraceae bacterium; assembly: GCA_036736065.1. GTDB lineage: Bacteria > Actinomycetota > Acidimicrobiia > Acidimicrobiales > Ilumatobacteraceae > VFMC01. The sequence continues at coordinate 1,617 of DAINND010000042.1, read as the reverse complement.
CCCGGTGGTCATCTTCGAGTGGACGAACCCGGGACGCACGACGAGCACCCGCACGCCGGTTCCCTCGAGCGCGTCCCCCAGCCCCTGTGCGAAGGCGTCGAGGCCGGCTTTGGTGGCGCCGTAGACGACGTTCCCCTTGCGCACCCGCTCCCCCGCCACGCTGCTCAGCACCACGAGCGACCCGTGCCCTTGGCGTCTCAGGACGTTCGCTGCGGCGACGCCCGCCGAGACGGCGCCGGTCATGTTGACCTCGACGAGCTGCGCTGCCGCGACCGGGTCGACGAGGGTCACATCGTTCTCGCCGAGTTGCGCGAAGGCGAGCACCACGACATCGATGTCACCGTGCTCGGCGACGATCCGCTCGAGCACTGCGGCGTGGCCGTCGACGGCGGCGGCATCGAAGTGCACCACGTGCACGCCGACCGCGGGCGAGCGCAGCGACGAGGCAACGGCTTCGCCACGATCGACATCCCGGCACGCGAGCACGATCGTCCTGGTCGCGGGGCTGGTCAGGGCCCGAGCGATCGCCGTCCCGATGTCGCTGGTCCCACCGAGCACCACGATGTTCTGCGGCTGTCCAAATGCGTTCTCCACGGTCCTCCTCGACGCAGCTCAGTCTGCTGCCAGGCGCAGCCGGCGGCCGAGGTCGCTCTGCCAGACCTGGTGCGGATCGCCCCGCTGGCGCACCTGCTGCCACTCGGCCAAGCGAGGGTAGCCGCGACGGATGGTCTCGGGGGTGGTGTGGGCGTCCTTCGCGAAGTAGGTGCGGCCGCCCGCAGCCAGGACCAACTCGTCGAGCGAGTGAAGCAGCGTGCCGAGGCCTCGGCCACCACCAGGCATGTCGAGCGCCAACGTCCATCCCGGTCGCGGGAAGCTCAGTGGGGCATCGTTGGCAGCGCCGAAACGCTTCAGCACCGCGAGGAAGCTCGACACACCGGCATCGGACACCTGCTCGATGATCCGGCGCAGCGCGGCCTCCTCCCCGAACGGCACGACGAACTGGTACTGGACCAACCCGGGCCGCCCGTAGAGGCGGTTCCAGGCACCGACCATGTCGAGCGGATGGAAGTAGGCGCCGAGGCCCTGGATCTCGCCGGTGCGCAGCGCGGGGGACATCCGGAACCACATCTCGTTGAAGGCGGCGACCGTCGCATGATTGAGCAGGCCGGGCCGGGGAACGACCGGCGGCACACTCAGCACTTGGCGCGGCCCGAACTCGAGCGGGGCCGAGCGGTCACGGGGGCGCAACTGCTCGCCCCGTGCGTGATCGCCTCGCGTGAGCACGCTGCGGCCCAGGTTCCGGCCGGTCGCGACGAGGTCGATCCACGCGACGCTGTAGCGATAGGCATCGTCGTCCACGCTCATCGCTGCGAGCAGGTCGTCGAGGTCGGCGAGGCGCTGGGTGTCGACCGCCATCCGGCTCGTCTCGATCGGCAGGAGACGGATCGTGGCGTCGAGCACGACCCCGGTCAGGCCCATACCGCCCACGGTCGCCCAGAACAGCTCCGGGTCCTTCGTCCGGCTCACGTCGACCTGCGAGCCGTCGGCGAGCAGCATGCCGAAGCGCTCGACGTGGTCGCCGAAGGAACCGTCGACGAGGTGGTACTTGCCGTGGAT
>DAINND010000041.1:0-13924 GCA_036736065.1 Ilumatobacteraceae bacterium | reverse complement strand
GAAGTCCTCGGCGTGGGCGCGGGTGTAGGGGACCGGGACGGCGGTCCAGCGCTGGATGTCCGGGTCCTGGCACGCAGCGCAGATCCAGTCGACGTCGGCGGCGACGAGGGCACGGATGGCGAGGTCCATGCGCGGCACCGTACCCGCAGGCGCCGTGCAGGAGCGGACGAGTTTCAGAGCTCGCCGGCGTCGAGCAGGCCGAGCACCTCGCCCGCCCGCTCGCGCACCGCGGGCAGGTCGCTGCGGCGCTGCGCGGCACGCACCTGCTGGGCGCCGCGCGGGTTGCGCACGAAGCGTTCTTCATGCCGGGCGAGGAAGTCCCAGTCCAGCGTGGTGAACGGGCACGCGTCCGGGCCGGTGCGCTTGGTGCGGTCGTAGCGGCAGCCACGGCAGTAGTCGCTCATCCGGTCGATGTAGGCGCCGCCCGCCGCATAGGGCTTGGTGGCCATCTTCCCGCCGTCGGCGTGCAGGGCCATGCCCACCACGTTGGGCACCATCACCCACTCGGCTCCGTCGACGAACCCGGCCCACATCCACTCGGTCAGCTCCTCGGGGCGCACCCCGGCGAGCAGCGCCAGGTTGCCGAGCACCATCAGCCGCTGGATGTGGTGGGCCCAGCCGTGGTCGTGGACGGTCTGCAGCGTGGTGGCCAGGCAGCGCATCTGCGTGGGGGCGCGGCCGGTGAACGCCGGCGGCAGCGCCCGATCGGCGCCCAGTTCGTTCATGGCCGAGTAGTCCGGGCCCCACATCCAGTACAGGCCCCACACGTACTCGCGCCAGCCGATGACCTGGCGCAGGAAGCCCTCGGCCGAAGCGACGGGCACGCGCCCGGCGCGGTAGGCGGCCTCGACCGCGTCGCACACCTCGCGTGGGTGCAGCAGGCCGATGTTGAGGTACTGCGCCATCAGGCCGTGGGCGAGGTGCCAGCTGCTGGTGAGCATCGCGTCCTCGTGCGGGCCGAAGCGCGGCAGCAGGTGCTCGACGAAGTGGTCGAGGCGGCGCAGCGCGCCGGCGCGTGAGGTGGCCCACACCCCGTCGGGCGGTGCGCCCCACAGCCGCACGCCGGGCAGTGCGGCCAGGTCGGCGAGCACCTCGCGGTCGAGGTCGTCGAGCGGGTCGGTGAGCGGCGCCGGCCAGGTGGTGCGGCCGTCACGGGGTGGTGGCTCGCGGTTGTCGGCGTCGAAGTTCCAGCGGCCGCCGGCGGGCTCGTCGCCGTCCATCAGGTAGCCGAGGCGGCGGCGCTGCCAACGGTAGAAGTCCTCCATCAGCATCCGCTTGCGCCCGGCGGCCCAGGCGGCGAACTCATCGGGATGGCAGAGGAACTGGTTCGAGCGGATGAGGGTGACGCCCTGCCGGTGGAGCATCTCGAGGCCGTCCCGGCTGGCCGGCTCCATGGCGACCACCGTCGTGGGCCCGTGATCGGCGCGGTGGGCGCGCCGGCCCGCGGGCAGCGAGGGGGGCCGCCGGGGGGAGGCCGAGCAGCCCGCGGCGCGCAGCTCGGCGGCGAACCGGCGCATCGACGTGACGAGCAGATGGGCGCGTTGGCGGTGCCAGGACTTCTGGGACAGCTTCGCCGTGCTCTCGACCAGGAGCACCCGGTGCGTGCGCGGGTCGGCCCCGTCGAAGGCGCCCGACGCGCGCGACACCTGGTCGCCGAGCACCCAGACGGTGGTGGTCGGCCGGTCGGACGCGTCGCTCACGGGCTCAGACGGTCGCGCACCTCGATGGCCCGTGCCAGACCGGAGAGCTCGAAGCGTTCGCGCAACCGTGGGCTCGAGCAGACGAGCACCAGGTCGCCGCCGTGCTGGCGGGCTCGTGCCGCAGCGCCGAGCAGGATGCCGAGGCCCGTGTCGTCGAGCACGGTGAGCGCGTCGAGGTCGACCACCACGGTGCGGCCCGGCGCGTCGCCGATGGTGCGCGCGAGCATGCTCTGCAGACCCGGCACCGAGGCCAGGTCGAGCTCGCCGACGAGCGCCACGACGTCGTGGTCGCCCACCACCGCGGTCCGCCAGGTGAGATCCATCGCGGCGAACGATACCGGTCGATGCCGCTCGGCTCGCCCGGCGCGGGCCGTCATGGTGGTTCGCGCTGCATCACCACCGAGTGCTCGACCACGATGTCGGGCACGAGCAACCCGATCAGCGGCACATCGGTGGGTTGCACCGAGCGCACCGTCACCCGCACCCGGCGGGCCTCGACACCTACCTGCACCGTGGTGGCCGGGACGCCGGCGGCAGCCACGCTCGCCTGCGCGGCGATGGCCGGGGAGGCGGCGGGGGCAGCGGCGCGGGCGGCTTCGCGGGTGAGGTGGTCGACCATCAGTTGGGCGCGCACGACGACGGCCACCTGCACCACCCCGAGCAACGCCAGGCACACCAACGGCAGGGACAGTGCCAGCTCGACGACGGCCTGGCCGCGGTCGGCCCGGGACGGCTCAGACCTTGTCGAGGACCGCATCGATGACCCGGTCGAACAGCCGGCCGATGCGCCCGGCGCCACCTCCGGCGGTGGCCCAGGTGATGACGAGCAGCGCGATCGCCGCAGCGCCGCGCATCACCAGGGCGTACTCGGTGGTGGCCTGTCCCCGGTCGCGCAGGTCGCTCGGCTCGGGGCGCGGCGCACGAGCCGCTGTGCACCGCTCGAGGTGGTGGGCGGCGAAGGTGGAGCAATAGACGTGGGCGAACAGCAGCGGGCGGGACATGGGCGCCTCCTCGGGCGGGTGCGCATCGAGCGCAGGTGGGCGGGTGCTGCCGTCGGCGCTCAGCCGACGCGCAGCGAGGACAGGGCTGCGACGAGCAAGGGGACGATCGCCACCAGGGCGAACGAGGGCAGGGTGCACAGCACCAAGGGGAACGACAGCCGCACGGGCAGCTCACGGGCCGCGGCCTCGGCGAGGCGACGCCGTTGGCCGCGAGCCTCGTCGGCCAGGCGCTCGACGGCCGGTGCGAGGGGGAGGCCGTGCCGTTCGGCGGCGACCACCGTCGCCACCAGCCCGAGGGCGCGTGGGCCGAGGCGGGCGACGAGCACGTGCAGCGCATCGGCGAAGCGCTCCCCTCGGGCCAGGCGCGCCCCGAGTGCGTCGAGGGCTTCGCCGAGCGGCGGGGGGACGAGGGGGGCTGCCTCGACGAGCGCCTGCGCCGGGAGCATCCCGCCCTGCACCGAGACCACGAGCAGGTCGAGCAGCTCGGGGAAGGCGGCGTCGAGGACCCGCTCGCGTCGACGGATGCGCCACGGCAGCCGCACGGGCCCGGCGCGGCGCGGGGTGCCAGGCGGGGGCGCCCCACGTGGGCGCGCGGTGAGCGCGCGGCCAGCGTGCAGGGCGACGACGAGGTCGCACAGCCCGGCGGCGAGCGCCGTGACGGCCGCGCCAGGCGTCATGCGCCGCCCCTCGTGAGCCGGCGCATCCACCACCAGCCGACGACGTTGAGCGCCAGGCCCGCGGCGGTGCTGATGGCCGGCAGCGGTGAGCTCGCGTAGGCGCGGCGCACGCCGTCGTCGCTGGCGATGCCCCAGCAGGCGAAGACGATCGGCACGGCAGTGAGCACTCGAGCGCTCAGCCGCGCCTGTGCGGTCTGCGCGCGCCGCTCGGCGGTCCACACCCGGTGCTCGCGGAGGGTCTCGCCGGCCCGTTCGAACACACTCGCCCCGGATCCGGCGGCGCGCCGGCTGGCGCGCAGCGCGTGCAGCACGAGCCGCTCGTGCGCCGACTCGGCGCGTGCCTGTTCGACGACGAGGCCGACGGAGCAACCGTGCACGAGCTGACGGCGCAGGTCGATCAGCACGTGTGGATGGGCGGCGAGTGCCTCGTCGATCGCTGCCGTGGGGGAGCTGCCCGATCGGAGGTCGCGAGCCACACGGTCGACCACGGCGATGCAGTCGTGGATCGTGGCGGCGGGTCGACGGGCCCGGACCTGCATCCGTCGCGCGATCGCTCGGTGCCCGGTCGTTCGTCGCTCGGCGGACCGCGCCCGGCGGGAGCCCGTCGGGCCCGGTGGTAGTCGCCGGGCGGGCCCGAGGCCGCCGGACACGGCCAACGCGAGCAACCCGAGCGCGGTCGCGCCGATCGTGGCTGCCACCGCCGGCGCGGTCATCGCCGTCGCTGCCGGTCGGCCACGACGAGATCGTGGAGGGCGAGGGTGCGCGTGGGCGCCGCCCGCCCGTCCGCGCTCGGGTCGACCTCTGCGACCTCTGCGACCTCGGCCACGCGCCGGCGCCCGTCGGCGTCGCGATGCACCTGGACCACGATGTCGACGGATCGACGGACCTGCTGTCGGACCGCGTCGAGAGGCCACGCCGCGCCCGACTGCACCACCAACGACTCGAGGCGGGCCAGCGCGTCGGCCGGCGAGTTCGCGTGCAGGGTGGTGAGCGAGCCGTCGTGGCCGGTGTTGAACGCCTGCACCAGATCGACGGCCTCGGCGCCGCGGACCTCGCCCACCACCAGTCGGTCCGGCCGCAGGCGCAGCGCGGTGCGGACCAGCGCGGCCATGTCGACCGCCGGCACGCCGTCGGGGGTGGCCGGCCGCGCCTCGAGCCGCAACACGTGCGGTGCAGGAAGGTCGAGCTCGGCGGTGTCCTCGAGGGTGATGATCCGCTCGTGCGCGGCCACGAGCGAGGCGAGCGCAGTGAGCATCGTGGTCTTGCCCGACGAGGTGGCGCCGCTCACCACCACGTTGCACCGGTCGTCGACGACCTGCTCGAGCAGCGCCACGACGGCAGGGCCGGCGAACGCGTCGAGGCCGAGCGGCCGGTCGAGGAACCGACGGATCGCGAGGCAGGTGCCGTCGACGGCGACGGGTGCCAGCACTGCGCACAGCCGCGACCCGTCCGGCAGGCGGGCGTCGACGACCGGTGAGCTGCGGTCGCTGCGCCGGCCGACGGGGGAGAGCATCCGCTCCAGGATTGCGTCGACCACGCCCGTGGCGAGACGTCCGACGTACTGCGGCCCGGGCCGTGCCGCTCCCTGGCCGCGTTCGACCCAGACCTCGCCGCCGGCGTTCACCATCACCTCGCTGACGGAGGCATCGTCGAGCCAGGGGTCGAGCGGCCCGTAGCCGAACGCCCCGCTCCCGGTCGCCGGCACCATCGGCGGCGCACCGAGCCGCTGCGCCGTGGCGCTCATGCGGCGCTGTCGAGGGCCAGCACGGCGCGCAGCGGCCTGGCGAGCGACTGCGGCAGGCGCGACACCATGAGGCCGGCATCGACGGCGCGGGCGATGGCAGGGTCCCACGGCACCTCGGCGACGACGGGCACACCGAGCGCGCGCTCGACGTCGACGGCGGTGAGGGCGCGCCCGGGCTCGCCGACGACCACGGCGCCGGTGGCGAGCCCCGTGCAGCGCACGGCCCGTCGCAGTGCGAGGTAGCAGGGGCGGGTGACGAGCAGCGACGCACCTGCGCTGCGATGCGCTGCCACGGGCGGCACGGTGGGGCCGGCATCGACGATGATCGTCGCGCTGTGCCCCGCACATGCCTCGACCAACCGCTGCCAGGCATTCGTGCCGAGGGCCGGCGGGCTGCCGGCGGGGAGCACCTGCAGGCCGTCGGCGGCGTCGACGGTGAGCCGCCACAGGGCGTCCGCCCGGGTCTTGGAGGCAGCCAGCCAGTCGCCGACACCCGGGCCCGACGGCTCGGGCAGGCCGAGTGCCGCAGGGATGTCGCCGACGAGGTCGACGAGCACGGTGGGCCCGGAGCGGGCCGAGACGAGCGCGAGCGCGCAGGCGGTGACGGTGGTGCCGCTTCCGCCCTTGGCGGACCAGCAGATGGTGTGCATGACGACCCCCGAGAGCTGTGTCGCTGTCGATCAGGGGAAGTGGCAGCGACGGTAGCGAGGCAGACGGTCTGTCACAACCCGGGCCCGGCGAGGTTCCTGAGCCGGAGATCGCGACCCGGTGCGGAACCGGGAGCTGCCGCACCCCATCGGTCGTTGCCGGAGCACCGCCCTGCCCAGGGCTATCGTGCGTGCGCTCGCAGGATGGATCGGACGGTCTGCGACGGAGGGGGGGACCATGGAACGCAGACAGACATGGCTGCGGCTGATCGGCGCCTTCGTGATCGGGTTCGCCGGCTTGGCGCTCGAGATCGCCTACACGCGGATCGTCTCGTTCAAGCTCTTCTACTACTACACCTACTTCGTCATCGGCCTGTCCCTGCTCGGCCTGGGTGCCGGGAGCACGGTCGTCGCCCTGTCGTCGCGACTGCGTCGGACCGACTCGCTCACGCTGTTACGTCGGGGCGCGCCGATCGCTGCCGTCGCCGGGCTGGTGTCCTACCTCGCCGTCGCCCGTCTCGCCACCGACACGAACCTCATCTGGATCGGCAGTGGTCGTGAGGCGGTGGGCCAGGTCGCCCGACTGCTCATGCTCTCGTTGTCGCTGACGACCGTGTTCTTCGCCCTCGGTGTGCTCCTGTCGTCGCTGATCGTCGTCGAGGCCCGTGCAGTGCGACGCATCTACTTCTGGGACATGACGGGCGCTGCGCTCGGGGCCCTGCTGGCGGTGCCGCTCCAGGCAGCGTTCGGGCCCCCGACGATGGTGTTCCTCGCCATGGTGCTCCTCGGGGGCCTCAGCCTCGCAGTGTCGCTCGCCACCGGGAGCCATCGGGCCGAATCCGGGGTGCTCACCGCCGCGGTCCTCGCCGCAGTGCTCGTTGCGACATCGGTCGACATTCGTCCGGATGCCGTGAAGACGCTGAAGGAGACCGATGTCGTCGTCGCCGGGGGATGGGGCCCGGTGTTCCGCGTCGACGCCGTCGACCTGGGCGATCTGCATGTGTTGCACCACGACGGCCTGTGGGGCTCGTCGATCTGGCGCTACGACGGAACGCCGGCCACCACCGACCGCTTTGCGACCGACAACCGTCGCGTGCCCTGGGCCGCGCTCGGGCGCGATCCCGATCGGTTGCTGATCATCGGCGCTGCGGGTGGCAACGAGGTGATGGGCGCCCTCACCTACGGCGTCGGCAAGGTCGACGCCGTCGAGCTCAACCCCCTCACGGTCGACATGCTCGGCAACGAGTTCGCCGACTACACCAGCAACTTCATCGACGATCCCCGGGTGAACTACGTCCAGGGTGACGGCCGGACCTTCCTCGCGCGCAGCACGGACAGCTACGACCTGGTGTGGTTCGTCGCCCCGGACAGCTACGCAGCCTCGAACGCCGCGACGTCGGGTGCCTTCGTGCTGTCGGAGAGCTACCTGTACACCGATTCGATGGTGCGCGAGGCGTTCGACCACCTCACCGACGAAGGCATGATGGTCGTCCAGTTCGGCGACTTCGACTTCGCCGAGCGACCGACGCGCACCGCGCGCTACCTGGCGACGGCCCGACAGGCGCTGTCCGACAGGGTCGAGCGCTTCGCCGATCACGTGATGCTGGTCGTCGACGATGGCGACGAGGAGTTCGAACGGGTCAGCACGATCGTGATCGCCAAGTCGCCGATCACCCCGCAGGCCGTCGCCGGGGTCGAGGCGGTGCTCGGGGAGCTCCCGGCGACCAGGCCCATCTACCTGCCCGGAGCTGCCGAGGTCGAGAGCGTGACGACGGACCTCATCGTCGGGACCGACGCCGAAGTCGATCAGCTCGTCGACGGCTACCGGTACGACATCTCACCGGTCACGGACGACCGCCCCTTCTTCTGGCACTTCACCCCGTACGGCGATGTGGTCACCGACTGGAGTCGCGACTTCGAGGACACGGAGATCGCCATCGGTGAGCGGTTGCTCCTGGTGCTGTTCACCCTCGGCGTGCTCGTGGCGGGCGTGATGCTCTTCCTCCCGTTCGCGATCACGAAGCGCCGCGGGACCGGTGGCAGCGTCGCTGTTCGGGGGCGGTGGGGGCTGTTCGCCTACTTCGCATCGATCGGCCTCGGCTTCATGCTCGTCGAGATCTCGATGATCCAGCGCTTCGCCCTGCTGCTCGGGTATCCCACCCTGTCGCTGTCGGTCTCGCTCTTCACGCTGCTCGTGGCCACCGCGGTGGGCGCGCGGATCTCGGGGGCGATCGGCCGATTCGGACGCAACGGCCTGCCGATCGCCACGGCGGCGTTGTGGCTGGTGACGCTGCTCTACCTGCTGGTCAGCGATCCGATCACCGAGGTGGCGCTCGCGTGGAGTGAGCCGCTGCGCATCGCGCTCGTGATCGTGCTGCTGTTCCCCGTGGGCCTCCTGCTCGGCCTGTTCCTTCCCAACGGGATCGATGCCGCCACGGCGACGGCGGCCAGCCAACCGGAGGTCGATGAGGGTCGGCTGGTGGCGTGGTGCTGGGCGGTGAACGGGTTCTTCTCGGTCCTCGGCTCGTCGCTCACGACGATGTTGTCGATGTCGTTCGGGTTCGACCGCACCGTCATCGTCGGGTTGCTCTTCTACATCGTGCCGGCAGTGGTGTTCCTCCGACGGACATCGGCCTCTCCCGCTCCGACGGTCGCCGCGTCGACCGTCAACTGACAACGGCGCCCATCGGCCACATCGTCGCCACCGGTGTGTGGCTACAGTGCCGGGCGGAGGTGTCCGCATACCTGGTGGGTGCCGCCGCCTTCAAAGCGGTTGGGACAGGCGATCCCTGTCCGGCGGGTTCGATTCCCGTCCACCTCCGCCATATCGGCACCGGGTCCGCCGGGTCGGGTCAGGGCAGACGTGCGCCGTGGCGGTAGTGGATCTCGTGGCGCAGCGTCCCATCGGCGCGGAACTTGCGCACCGCGGCCGAGCCGTCGCGGCCGGCGTGGCGACGCCCCATCGAATAGCGCTCCTCGTAGTGGAGCGCACCGTTGGCGAAGAAGCCGCGGACGGCCGGCTGACGGGATGACGGGTCGTGCAACACCCCGTCGCGGTAATGCATCTCGTACTTGACCGACCCGTCGGGGCGCAGGATGCGCACCGCCGGGTGGCTGCGCGCCGGGTCGTTCGGCAGGCCTGCGCGGAGCCAGGTGATGCTGCGCTGCCGGTTCGCCAGGATGCGTCGGACACGACCGGTGAACTCAGCAGGCACCTGGTCGTCGTCGTCGACGTCGAGCGTCGCGACCACGCGGAACGACATCGAGCTCGGCAACAGGTCCATCAGGGCTGTGCACCGCTGCTGGTCGAGACCTTCCTCACGTGCCTGGTATCGGCACGCGAGCGCGCGAACTTGAGCGGACGTCAGGTGCGCCGCAAGGGCGGCTCAGACGGCGAGCAGGTCGCGGGCGCCGGTGTCGCTCGACGGATGGCGCAGCTTGCTCATCGCGCGCGCCTCGATCTGGCGGATGCGCTCGCGGGTGAGGTTGAAGTGCTCGCCGACCTCTTCGAGCGTGCGCGGCTCGCCGCGGTCGAGGCCGAAGCGCAGCTTCAGGATCTCGCGCTCGCGCTCGTCGAGCGGGGCGAGCAGGCGGGCGATCTCCTCGGGCAGCAGCGCGGTGGCAGCCACCTCGAACGGGCTCTCGGCCGAACGGTCCTCGACGACGTCGCCGAGCTCGGCGTCGCCGTCCTCGCGCAGCGGCTCGCTGAGTGACAGCGGCGCGGCGGCGAAGCGCAGCGCCTCGGTCACCTTGTCCTCGGGCATCTCGACTTCCTTCGAGAGCTCGGCGAGGGTGGCGGGACGGCCGTACTTCAGCTCGAGGCGGCTACGCGCCTTCTGCAGACGGGCGAGTGTGTCGCCGGCGTGGACCGGGAGGCGGATGGTGCGGCCGGTGTTGGCGATGCCGCGGGTGATCGCCTGGCGGATCCACCACGTGGCGTAGGTGGAGAACTTGAAGCCCTTGCGCCAGTCGAACTTCTCGACGGCGTGCATGAGGCCGAGGTTGCCTTCCTGGATGAGGTCGAGCAGCGGCAGACCGGACGCCTGGTACTTCTTCGCGATCGACACGACGAGCCGCAGGTTCGACTGGACGAAGGCCCGCTCGGCGTCCTCGCCCTCGCGGACCAGTCGGCGCAACTCACGCTTGCGGGCGGCGGAGACCTCTTTGCCTGCGCCCTCGAGCTCGGTCGCAGCGGCCTTGCCTGCTTCGATCTGCTTGGCGAGCCGGACCTCGTCATCCTTGGTGAGGAGGGTGTACTGGCCGATGTCGGACAGGTACAGCCGGACGAGGTCCTCTTCGTCGCGTTCCACGCGATCTTTCGCCACAGGTGCTCCTCGAGAGATCGAGACCGACCGACCGGCCGGTGTGGGAGCCAAGACTATCGACCGTCGGGGCAGGCCCACACCGGGGCCATGCATTCGGGACCTTCATCGTCAATCCTGATCACCACCTGTCCGGTATCGGCACGACCGTTGGCCCTCGCCCAGCCTGCGCCGGGCGCACGTCACCGAAGCGCACCACCCGACTACTGTGCGCGCGGTGGGTGACGACGTCGAGCTGGTGATCGTGACGATGCGGTTCGACGCCGCCGATCCAGCGGCCCTCGTGGCCCTGCTGTCGAAGTACGTCGTGCTCACCCGGATGCAGGACGGCTGCCGCAACGTCGACCTGTGCGCCTCGGAGACCCGGCCCGGCCGCTACCTGATCATCGAGAAGTGGGGCTCGACCGACGCCCACCAGGCCCACCTCGATGGTGCGGTGATGGTCGAGATGGCACAGGCCTGCAGCGGTGTGCTGACGGGCCCGCCCGACATCGACCGGTGGGACGGCCCGAGCGCCCATGACCTGGCGTAACAGACGTACCGGAATTCGGTATCGTTCTTCGGCAACCGGGCACATTCCGTGCCCCGACGTGTGTTCTCTGGAGGAGATGCACCGATGTCGAACCCCTTTCTGAACGACAAGGCCATGTCGAAGGCCGTCGACGCCAATGTGGCGACGATGGCTGCGACGGACGCCGGCTGGGGCGCACCCGCCCCCGCCACTCGCGCCCGGCCGGTCGACGACGGCCCGGTCTCGCCCTGGAAGGGCGGCGTGATGACCGTCGGCGGCGCCATCTCGGCCACCGGCGTGCTGCTCGTGATCCTGATCGCCTCGGCGACGGTCGGCTGGATGCGCACCGAGGAGAACGTGCTCGGCGGCGTCAACCTGCCGATGCTCGCCACGGTCGGCATCCTCGTCGGCTTCGTGTGCGCCATCGTGGTGGCCTTCAAGCCCAACCTCGCTCGCATCCTCGGCCCGCTCTACGCGATCGCCCAGGGCTTCTTCCTCGGGGCGATCTCCAAGGCCTACAACACCCAGTACGACGGCATCGTCGTCCAGGCCGTCGGTGCCACCCTCGGCGTGTTCGCCGTGATGCTGGTGCTCTACCGCACCCGGATCATCAAGGTCACCGACAAGTTCCGCCGCACGATCATCATGGCCACGCTCGGTCTGATGGCGTTCTACTTCGTGTCGTGGATCATCAGCCTGTTCGGTGTGAACATCGGCATCTTCAGCTCGTCGAGCTGGCTGGGCATCGGATTCAGCCTGTTCGCCGCCGGCCTGGCCGCGATGAACCTCACCCTCGACTTCGACTTCATCGAGCGTGGCGCCGCCCAGGGCATGCCCAAGCAGATGGAGTGGTACGCCGCGTTCGGCCTGCTCGTCACGCTGGTGTGGCTCTACCTCGAGCTGCTGCGGCTGCTGTCGAAGCTCCAGAACCGCTGACGCGCCGAGGGCGCACATCGATCGAGGGGCGGCACCGCGAGGTGGCCGCCCCTCGTCGCGCTCAGAGGCTGCGCAGGTGGGCGAGCAGCGCGTCGTTGAACGCCTGCGGCGCCTCCTGCTGCACCCAGTGGCCGGCACCGGGGATGATCGAGTAGCCACGGAAGTCGGGCAGCAGGTTCTGCATCCGCTCGATGCCGCCCGGGTCCATCAGGTTCACCCCGTCGAGCTCACCGGTGATGAAGTAGCTCGGCATGCTGATCCGGTCGGCGGGGAGGTCCTTCAGGATCTCGTAGTTGGCGTCGAGGTTGCGGTACCAGCTCACCGGCCCGAAGAACCCGGAGTGGGCGAACGCTTCGGCGTACACCTGCAGTTCGTCCTCGCTCAGCCATGGCCCCTCGGGCCCGAGGTAGGGCCGGTCGGGGAAGTCGGGGCCCATCACGTCGAGGAAGCCGGTCCCCTCCATCGGCGGCAGCTCGGTGGGCATCGCCCGGCCCTGCATCGCCTGGCCGGAGGCGAAGTAGAGGAAGCTGGCCATCGACCGGTACGGGTCGGCGCCGAGCTCGCGCTCGGGCGGGCCGACCTGCTGGAAGTAGAGGATGTAGAAGAAGCGGTCGGTGTAGACCATCTTCATCAAGTCGGTGGGCCGGCCGGGCCACTGCGTGAGCGGCACGCTCACCCCCACCACCGAGCGCACTCGCTCGGGATGCAGCCGGGCGGTCTCCCACACCACGAGCGAGCCCCAGTCGTGGCCGACGAACACGGCCTGGTCCTTGCCGGCACGGTCGAGCAGCGCCACCAGGTCGCCGGTGAGCTGGCGCACGCCGTAGGCCTCGACGTCGGTCGGGGCCGACGAGTGCCCGTAGCCGCGCTGGTCCGGGGCGATGACGTGGTAGCCGGCGGCGGCGAGCGCGGGCAGCTGGTGGCGCCACGAGTGGGCGAGCTCGGGGAAGCCGTGGCTCAGCACGACGGTGGGGTTGGCCGGGTCGCCGGCTTCGTGGACGCGCAGCGTCACCTCGCCGAGGTCGACGTCGTGGGTGCAGATCTCGCTCATCACCCGAGTCTCGCGCTCGTGGCCCGGGTCGGCCCGTACCGGAGTCAGGCCGCGGTCGGTGCGTCGCCGGTGACGCCGCGGCTGATCGCGTCGAGCTCGGCCCACGTGAGGCCGTCGCTGGCCCACAGCTGCTCGAAGGCCGTGTCGACGCGGTCGGAGAAGCCGTGCCGGTTGCGGAAGTTGTAGCGCCACCGCTGCTGGTTGACGGCCACGCCGAGCCGTTCGAGGCGGCCGTCGCAGTAGACCTCCCAGGCCGCGACCTGCGCCAGAGTCAGGTCGGCGGCGGCCGGGGCCTCGCCGAAGCCGCCGAGCAGCCGGGCGCGAGCGCGCAGCAGCTGCCGCCCGAGCGAGTTGGCGGTGGCCACCTCGCTCTGATGGCGCGGTCGCCGGGTGTCCTCGAACGCGCCACTCTCGGCACGGATGACGATCGCCCCGCCGTGAGCGTCGCTCTCGGGGCTGCCGGGAAGGTGCAGCGTCATCCGGGCGAGCGGTGTGGTCTCGTCGACCTCGACCGCGATCGGCAGCTCGCCGAGGCCGCTCGCCTCGGCGATCGTGGCGGCGCTGCGCGCGATGAGGTCCGCGTCGTAGGACACGAACCGGAACTCGCTCGGGGTGACGGTGACGTTCACGGGGCTCGCAGTGGCGCCGGAGCTCAGGCGTCGGCGAACTGCTGCGCAGCCTGCTGCATCTTGGCCACGGCGGCCTTGCGCTCCTCGAGCGCGGCCATGCTGACGTCGGCGATCTCCTGCACCTCGTCGTCGGTGAACCCGGCGAGCTCGCGGAACCGCCGGGCCAACCCGATGGGCGACTCCTTGCTGTCGGAGCGGGTGCCGCCGTAGCTGAACAGCTTGTCGACCACGCTCTGGAACTCGAGGGCCTTCTTGCGGCGGTCGGGGTCGTGCTCGGTGACCTTGCGCAACCAGTCGCTGCCCATCTTCACGTGGGTCACCTCGTCGGCGAGCATCCAGTCCTCGCAGAACTCGAGGAACGGGTCGCCGGCGAGGTCGCCGAACTCCTTCATCGTGGTGAACACGTCGATCGCCAGGCCCTCGAGGGCACGGTTGACGCCGGCCAGGCGCAGCACCGGGTCGTTGCTGCAGGCCGCCTGGAACAGCACGGTGTTCTCCGAGAACTCGCCGATCTCACTGCCCATCCACTCGCTCAACTTCACGCTGATCTCGACGTGGCGGGCCTCGTCCCAGGCCTGGCGGGCCATGTCGAGCTTGAGCGCGAACGGCGTCGTGTCGGTGCAGTCGGCGACCTCACCGCTGTTGCCGTCGACGGCGGCCTGGCGGCGGCGGGCCGAGTCGCCCTGGGTGCGCATCAGCGTGCCTG
>DAINND010000040.1:0-14170 GCA_036736065.1 Ilumatobacteraceae bacterium | reverse complement strand
ATGGTCTCGCCGCGCAGGCGGGCGGGCCGGGCGAGCAGGGCGCGTTCGGCAGCGCGGCGTTCACTCGTCGGATCGAGCAGCACCTTGGTCATCGCCGGACCTCCTTCGTGACGGGCTTGGACCCCACGTCCCCGTTCACCCAGCCCCCAATGATGGCCGAGAACAGCCCGGCACCGCCACCTGCGTGCACGAGCAGGATCCCGTCCGGGCGGAACTTGCCGAGCGTCGCGTCCTTGGCCCATTCGGGCAAGCCCTCGGCCATGCCGTGCGCGCCGCGGATCAGGTCGCTGCCGTGGAGCTGCAACCGGCTGTGCAGCTCGGCCAGCAGGCGTTCGCGGTCCCAGCCGGCCTCGGCGAACACCCGGGCGTGCTCCGGGCCGACGACGCGCAACACGTCGCAGCCCATCACCAGCTTCGGGTGGCTCGCGGTGCGCAGACACGCGGCGAGCGAGGTCGCGAGGCTCTCCGGGTCGCGTGACAGCTGGTCGACGGCCACCCGTGGCCCGTCGCCGGCGAACACGGTGACGGTGTCGGCATCGGCAGGGAAGCCGCGGCTGACGGCGAGGGAGGTGAACGGCGAGCTCTCCTCGAGCTCGGCGAAGCAGAAGCTGATCTTGCCCGGGTTGCCGTGCGTGGCGCGGTCGACCTCGCCGGGGCGGCCACCGCCGATGTTGCGCACCACGAGCTGCACTGCACGACCGATGGTGAGGTTGGCGCGGTTGCCCTGGCCGAGCGCGTTGCCGCCACCGTTCATGCCGATGGCCCGGGTGCCCGGTCCGTTGCAGATGATCACCGGACCGACGGGCATCGTGGTGGCCAGCACACCGTGGATGTTGAACTCGTCGGTGCAGATCGCCTCGACCGCGGCGATCACCCAGGGCAGGTGCTCGGGGCGGCATCCGGCCATCACCGCATTGATGGCGACCTTCTCGACGGTCACCTCCACCAGGTCCGGTGGCACCACGGCCACGACCTCGTCGGGCGCGCGGGTGGTGCCGGTGAGCATGCGCAGCACGCGTGCTTCGGTGGGCGGCACCACGGGAAGGCCGTCGGTGACGCCCAGGTCGTAGAGCCGCTCGATCTCGTCGTCGAGCTCGGCCAACTCGATGCGCCGCGCCCGCAGCGCGCTGCCACCGAACCGGGCCCGCAGCCCGGCGATCAGGTCGGGGTCGACGCTCATCGATCCGCAACCCGGCCGCATGGCCGGCAGTTCGGCGCCGAGGTCGTCGATGCCGGTCATCCGCCGCCACTCGGCCTGCGACCAGCCGACCGTGCGCTCGACCTCGACTCCGTCGACGACGCGCAGCAACGTGGGGACGGTCTCGATCTCGTGGTGCCAGCTCACCGCGAGGTCGGCATCGTGCACGGCTGCCACCGAGGCGGGGAATGCCGGGTCGTCCTGGGTGAACACCGTGGCGTCGAACCGGGCGAGCAGCGGCGCAACCATCCGGCAGGTCTCGCACTCCTCCTTGACGACGACCACCAGGCCGTTCGGGAGGGCGGGACGGGTGCCGGCTGCGGAGCTCACGACAGGAACTCTACGATGCGCCTGTTCACCACGTCGGGCCGTTCGACCTGCAGGAAGTGCCCGCAGTCGTCGATGATCTCGATCGTCACGTTCGGGGTCACCATCGCCCGTGCGCTCTCGGCCACCTCCCCGCCGATGCAGCCGTCGTTGCGCCCGTGCAGGTAGAGCATCGGCTGGGTGGGCACGCCGCTCGTGGCGGCTTGCGCCGCGTCGAGGGCTGGGTCGCGGTAGCCGTCCCCGAGCGTCGCCCGGTAGTAGCCGAGCGCTGCGGCGAGGTTCGCCGGGTCGCGCAGGCACTCCTTCACGAGCTCCGCGTCGGCGGCGCCGTCGTGGCCAGGTGACCAGTCGGCCCAGATCATGTCGATGAACGACAAGTCGTCGGCGGGCACCACCAGGTCGGCCAACGGGTGCTGGAAGAAGAACATGTACCAGCTGCGCTTGATCTGGGCGAGGTTGGTGGCGAAGGCCATGCCCACCGCACCACCGGGCGGGACGGCCATGCTCACGACCTTGCTCCACCGATCGGGCTCGAGCACCGCGGCGCCGTGCGCGGCGGGCGCACCCCAGTCGTGACCGATGATGACGCCGGGCTGGCCCCCGCCGATCGCCTCGTGGAAGGCGTTGGCGTCGACCGACAGCACGCCGGTCTGGTACCGGCCATCGGTGGGCACGGCCGTGGGCGCATACCCGCGCTGGAACGGAGCCACGGCGCGATACCCGTGGGCTGCCAGCTCGGGCAGCAGGTGCCGCCACGAGTGGGCGCTGTCCGGGAAGCCGTGGAGGCACAGCGCGAGCGGACCGTCATCGGTGCCGCAGGCGAGGTAGGTGAAGTCGACGCCGTTGACCGTGAGCGTCTGCTGGGCGATGGGTGCTGCTGCCATGGGCGCACCGTAGTCAGCGCATCCGCACGGTGTGGCGCGCCACGACGCTGCGACGCACGTCACGGACCACCCGTTTACAGTGAACGTGTGGTGAACCTAGGTTGTGCACCATCAGGGGCACGACTGCGTTCAGCGTCACGTTCCATGGCGTCCGGGGATCCACCCCCTGCCATGGCGATGACATCGTCCGGTGCGGCGGCAACACGTCGTGCGTCTCGGTCGACATCCCCGGGCAGGTGCCGATCGTGTTCGACCTCGGCACCGGCTTGCGCTACTTCGGGTGCGGCCAGCCCTCCGACGGGTCGTTCCGCGGCGTCGGTCTGCTCACCCATCTGCACTGGGACCACATCCAGGGCCTGCCGTTCTTCACCCCGATGCTGCAGCCGGGCGCGGAGCTCGACGTCTACGGGCCTGTCCAGGACGATGGCCGCACGCTGGCCGAGGCGTTCCAGGACGCCATCAAGCCGCCCGTGTTCCCGCTGACCCTCGAGCAGTTCCCCGGCACCTTCCGCTTTCACGACGTCGGCGACGACGACCTCACGCTCGGCGAGGTCCGGGTGAAGGCGCGCCTCGTTCCGCACGTCGGGTCGACCGTCGGATACCGGGTCGAGTGGGGCGGCCGATCGGTCGCCTACATCAGCGACCACCAGCAGCCCTTCGACGGCTCGCACCGGGCGACCGAGGGCGCGCTCGAGCTCGCCGCCGGCGTCGACCTGCTCATCCACGACGCGCAGTTCACCGCGGCGGAGTTCGCCCGCAAGTTCAACTGGGGGCACTGCACGCCCGAGTACGCGGTGTGGCTGGCGGCAGAGGCGGGCGCGAAGCGCCTGGCGCTGTTCCACCACGACCCTTCCCGGCACGACGACGACGTGGACGCGATCGAGGCCTGCTCGGCCGAAGCCGGCAGACGGCTCGGTCTCGAGGTGCTCGTCGCTCGCGAGGGCCTCACCGTCGACCTCGGGTGAGCGACATGGTGGGCACCCTCGCCGCAGCAGCGCTCGGGCTGGTCTTCCTGGCCGCAGCCGCGACCAAGCTCGGCGACCTCGGGGCCTGGCCGACGCAGGCCGCTGCGCTCGGTGCGCCGCAGAGTCTGGTGCGCGTCGTGCCGTGGTGGGAGTTGGCGCTCGGTGCCTTGCTCGTGGTCGGCGCAGCCCGGCCGTGGCCGGCCGTGCTCGCCGGGCTCACGCTCGTCGCCTTCACGGCGCTCATCGTGCGCGTGTTGCGTCGCGGCCAACACCCGCCGTGCGCCTGCTTCGGCGGTGTCCGGGCGCGCCCGCTCGGATGGGGCCATGTCGTGCGCAACGCCGTGCTGATGGCGCTCGCTGTCGTTGCTGTCGTCGCAGCCTGAGCCGCGGAGCCGGCCGAGCCGTGGAGCTCGGCGCTCAGCCGCCGGCGACGGCCAGGGCGAAGGCGATGAACGTCGCCTCCTCGCGCCACAGGTCGTAGCGCCCGCTCGGGCCGCCATGGCCCGCACCGAGCTCGGTGCGCATGATCTGTGGGGCGTCGTCGGTGCGCAGGGCGCGCAGCTTGGCGCACCACTTCGCCGGCTCGTGGTAGCTCACCCGTGCGTCGTTGAGGCCTGCCGTGATGAACAGCGCCGGGTAGGCGCCCGCCCGCGTGTTCTCGTAGGGCGAGTAGGAGGCCATGTAGGTGCCCATCGACGGGTCGCGGGGATCGCCCCACTCCTCCCACTCGACGGTGGTGAGCGGCAACGAGGCGTCGAACATGCTGGTGACGACGTCGACGAAGGGCACCTCGGCGATGACGCCGGCGAAGAGCTCGGGGCGCATCGTCATGCACGCGCCCACCAGCAGGCCGCCGGCGCTGCCGCCGCGGATCACGACGCGGTCTGCCGCGGCATGACCCCGGGCGACGAGGTGCTCGACGCAGGCGATGGTGTCGGTGAACGTGTTGCGCTTGTGCTCGAGCTTGCCCTCGAGGTACCACCGCCGGCCGAGCTCGCCTCCGCCGCGTGGGTGCACGAGGGCCCACGTCCAGCCCCGGTCGAGCAGCGACAGCCGGGCGCTGCTGAACCACGGGGCCTCCGACGCCTCGTAGCTGCCGTAGCCGTAGACCAGGCAGGGACGACTGCCATCGACCGGGTTGCCGCGGCGGCGGACGATGTCGACGGGCACCCTGGCGCCGTCGGACGCCGTGGCCCACTCGCGGACGGCCTCGTACGCGCCGAGATCGGTGTTGGGCACCGGCCGCTGCTTGAGCAGGGTGCGCCGGCCGGTCGTCAGATCCAGCTCGTACACCGACGGGGGAGTGGTGAGTGACTGGTAGCGGTAGCGCAGCGTCGTCGCCGCCCACTCGGGGTTGAGGTCGAGCTCCATCTCGTGCGGCTCGGGCCCGAGGTCGACGGCGTGCACCGATCCGTCCCGGTGCACGATGCGCGCCCGTTGCTGGGCGTCGGCCCACTCGTGCACGACGAGGTGGTCGGCGAACGGCTCGAGGCCGTCGATGCGTTGACCGGCCACGTGGGCGATCAGCTCGCTCCAGTCGCCGGGAGCCTCGAGTGGCGCGGCCATCACGCGGAAGTCGACGGCGTCGAGGTTGGTCAGCACGACGAACCGGTCCCCCCAGTGGTCGAGGTGGTATTCCACGCCCGACCTCCTGCCGGCGACCGGTGTCGGTGCCTCGGTGGGCTGCGTCGCCGGGATGATCCACTGCTCCCCGGTGGTCGAGCTCGCCGCGCCGAGCACGATCCACTCGGCGCTGCGGGTCAACTGGACCGTCAGGTTGAACCGCTCGTCCGGCTCGGTGTGCACCAGCACGTCGTCGGCCTGGGTCGTTCCGAGCGTGTGCCGCCAGAGCTGGAAGGGTCGCTTGCCGATGTCGGCGCGGAGGTAGAAGAACGTCGACGAGTCGGCCGACCACGCCGAGCCACCCCACTCGCTCACGTCGGCCAGGACCTCGTCGCGATCGATTCCCGTGGCGAGGTCGCGGAAGCGGACGGTGTACTCCTCGCTGCCGTCGAGATCGGCTGCCCAGGCCAGCCAGCGCTGGTCCGGGCTGATGTCGAAGATCGCGAGTGAGAAGTACTCATGGCCGTCGGCTTCGAGGTTCTCGTCGAGCAGCACCTGCTCGGTCGCCGTCTCACGGGTGCGGCCGCGGCAGTGGATCGCGTAGTCGGCGCCCTCCTCGGTGCGGCTCACGTACCACCAGTCGCCCTTGCGCACGGGAACCTCGACGTCGGTCTCCTGGATCCGGCGCTTGATCTCGTGGAACACGGTGTCGATCGTGTCGCGGTGCGCCCCGAGCCAGGCGTCGGCGTAGTCGTTCTCGGCGCGCAGGTAGGCGAGGGTGTCCGGGTCGTCGCGGTCGCGCAGCCACGCCCACGGGTCGTCCTCGGTGCCCCAGGGCCGCTGCCAGCTGTGCGGGACCTGCTTGGCGACGGGCGGGGGGAGATGATCGGTCACGGTGACGAGCGTAACGTCGCCCGGACACGCAGGCTGCCGGCGGGCCTACTACCGTACGCCGCCGATGCGGGTGTGGATCGATCAGGACTTGTGCACGGGCGACGGGCTGTGCATCGACCACGCCCCCGACGTGTTCGTGCAACTCGAGGATGGCATCGCCTACGTCGCCGAGGACGGAGTGGCGCTGAACGACCCGGGCGGCTCGGGCAGCCTGGCGTGGGTGAGCGAGCGCAACTACCAGTCGGTCGTCGATGCTGCCGAGGCCTGTCCCGGAGAGTGCATCTTCATCGAGCTCGACCTCGCGTCCGAGTCCGACGCTGCCTGATCCGCGCCCGCTGGTGGACTCCGGCGGGCGAATTGTTACTATGGCGGTAGTGCAAATCCCCCATCGCACCGGATCGCAGGGAGAGCCAGACCGATGACCACTTTCGACCTCGACCTCAGCAAGTACAACCTCGGGTGGAGCGATGACGTCGAGTACGCATTCACCCCCGAGAAGGGCCTCAACGCCGGCGTGATCGAGCAGATCAGCTGGTGGAAGGGCGAGCCGCAGTGGATGACCAAGATCCGCCAGCGGAGCCTCGCGCTGTTCGAGCGCAAGCCGATGGCTCCGTGGTTCGCCGAGAACATGCCCGACATCGACTTCCAGGACATCTACTACTACCTGCGCCCCGCCACCGATCAGGTGAGTGAGTGGGACGACCTGCCGGAGCAGATGAAGGCGACCTACGAGAAGCTCGGCATCCCCGAGGCCGAGCGCAAGTACCTCGCCGGTGTGACCGCGCAGTACGAGAGCGAGGTGGTCTTCCACCGCAACCGCGAGGACCTCGAGGCGCAGGGGATCCTGTTCTGCGACATGGACACCGCGCTGCGTGAGTACCCGGACCTCGTGAAGCGCTACTTCGGCACCGTCATCCCCGCCGGCGACAACAAGTTCGCCGCGCTCAACACGGCCGTGTGGAGCGGTGGCTCGTTCATCTACGTGCCGCCGGGTGTCGAGTGCGAGATGCCGCTGCAGGCCTACTTCCGCATCAACAGCGAGAACGCCGGCCAGTTCGAGCGGACGCTGATCATCGCCGACGAGGGCAGCAAGGTCCACTACATCGAGGGCTGCTCGGCGCCGGTCTACACCAACGACTCGCTGCATTCCGCAGTGGTCGAGATCGTCGTCAAGCCCCATGCCCGGGTCACCTACACGACCATCCAGAACTGGTCGCCGAACGTCTACAACCTGGTCACGAAGCGGGCCCGGGTCGAAGAAGGCGGCCACATGGAGTGGATCGACGGCAACATCGGCTCGAAGCTCACCATGAAGTACCCCGCGGTCTACCTGGTCGGGCCGAAGGCGACCGGCGAGGTGCTCTCGGTCGCGTACGCCGGCCCCGGTCAGCACCAGGACGCCGGCGCCAAGATGGTGCACGCCGCCCCCGAGACGACGAGCAAGATCGTCTCCAAGAGCATCAGCAAAGACGGTGGCATCACCACCTACCGCGGGCTGGTTCGTGTCGAGGAAGGCGCCTACGGCTGCAAGAGCCATGTGCAGTGCGATGCGCTGATCCTCGACGAGCAGAGCGAGAGCCGGACCCTGCCCTACATGGAGGTCGGTGAGCGCGACGCCGAGATCGGCCACGAGGCCACGGTGTCGAAGATCGCCGACGAGCAGCTCTTCTACCTGATGAGCCGCGGCCTGTCGCAGGAGCAGGCGATGAGCATGGTGGTCAACGGCTTCATCGAGCCGATCACCCGCACCCTCCCGATGGAGTACGCCGTCGAGTGGAGCCGGCTCATCGAGCTGCAGATGGAAGGCAGCGGCGGCTGACCCCTGCCGTTGTGCCGTTGACCCGTCGCCACGGGCTGGCAGAATCTGCCCATGCCGATGCGCGTCGAGTGCAAGCACTTCGAGAGCCGGAGCTATGCGAACGGTGACACCGTGCGCAAATGCAACCTCGACCTGGCCCCCGACGCGCCCTGGCGCTGCCCGGCCGACTGCCCCGCGTACGAGCGTCGCCTCGACGCCGGTTGGACGTACGGTTCGATGGTCACGCCGTCCGTGCCGGCCGAACCACCCGGCCTCGACGACGGCTCGGCAGCGGCGGTGCTCGACGAGGCCGAGGACTTCCTGAACGCGATCGGTGCTCAGGTGATCGCCGAGGTCGAGCAGGCCCGGCAGCGAGAACAGCAGCGCCGTGGCCTCGGCAGGCTGTTCCGCCGTCGCCGCAACTGAGCCGGATCCCGCTCCGTCGTGCCTCACGGGTGGGCAATTTCCACTATCCAGACAGTAGAATTCCCCCGTGCGAGCGTTCTCCCCCGACGCAGCCCGTGCCGGCGCGTCCACCGATCTCGAGCTGCGCAGTGCCGCTGCGGAGCGAGCTGCATCCACACCCGTGCCCACGGCCGACGATGAGGTGTGGCGCTACAGCCGCATCCGCGAGCTCGACCTCGACGCCTTGACACCGGCTCGCGCCGTCACCTCGGTGACCGGTGGTGACCCATCGGCCGAGGTCGTCGTCGGTGCCTCGCTCGGCAGCTCCGCCTCTGCCGAGGCTGCCCTCGACGTGTTCCACGAGCTCAACACCGCCTTCATGGACGTCGTGCTGATCCGGGTGGGACGTGGTCGCGCGGTGGGCGAGCCGATCGTGGTCACCCACCGCATCGAGGGTGCGGGCGTGGCCTGCTTCCCGCGTCTCGTCATCGAGGCCGCAGAGGACGCGGAGGTCGTGGTGGTCGAGCAGTTCGTCTCGGCCGACGGAGCGCACAACGTCGTCGTGCCGCGGCTCGAGGCCCACGCCGCTCAGTCCGCCCGGATCAAGTACCTAGGCGTCAACCTGCTCGGTCGGTCCACGTGGATGCTCGGCCATCAGCAGGCGATCGGCGAGCGCGACTCGACCACGCTGCTGTCCGCGGTGTCGCTCGGTGGCGACTACGCCCGGGTCCGCACCGATGCGCGCGTCACCGGTCCGGGCGCGAGCACCCGGCAGGTCGCGCTCTACTACGCGGACGGCCAGCAGATGCACGACTTCCGCACGCTGCAGGACCACATCGCTCCGAAGACGCACAGCGACCTGCTCTTCAAGGGCGCCGTGCAGGACCAGGCGAGCAGCGTCTACACCGGTCTGATCCGGATCCGCCACGACGCCAAGGGGTCGGCTGCGTTCCAGACCAACCGCAACCTCACCCTCAGCCACGGGGCGTGGGCCGAGAGCGTGCCCAACCTCGACATCCAGACCAACGACGTGAAGTGCAGCCATGCCAGCACGGTGGGCCCGATCGACGACGATCAGCGCTTCTACCTCGAGAGCCGCGGCATCCCGCCCGAGGTCGCCGAGCGCCTGGTTGTGCTCGGCTTCTTCGACGAGGTGCTCGACCAGCTCCCGGTCGGCCCGCTCGCCAGCGAGCTGCGCCAGCAGGTGAGCGCCAAACTGCAACGGAGGACCTCGTGAACGCCTCGGTCGGCACCACCGTCTGCCGCCTCGACGACCTCGCTCCCAACAGCGCGACCCGCTTCGACGTGGGTGGTCGTGCCGTGGCCGTCATCCGCATCGGTGATGACGTCTACGCCATCGGCGACACCTGCAGCCACGCCGACATCTCGTTGAGCGAGGGCGAGCTGTACTGCGACACCAAGGAGATCGAGTGCTGGAAGCACGGCAGCTTGTTCTCGATCGAGACCGGTGAGCCCCAGACCCTGCCGGCCACCGTGCCCGTGCCGGTCTACGTCGCCCGCGTCGTCGATGGCGACGTCGTGGTGACCCTGGGGGCCTCGTCGTGAGCACGCTGCGCATCGCAGACCTGGCCGCGTCGGTGGCCGGGACCCAGATCCTCCACGGCATCGATCTCACCGTGTCGAGCGGCGAGGTGCATGCCGTCATGGGCCCGAACGGCGCTGGGAAGAGCACGCTCAGCGCCGTGGTGATGGGCAAGCCCGGCTACACCGTGCTCGGCGGCTCGGTCACCCTCGACGACATCGATCTGCTCGCGTTGCCGGCCTGGCAGCGTGCCCAGGCAGGCCTGCACCTCGTGGCGCAGTACCCGAGCGAAGTGCCCGGTGTGCTGCTCGACCAGGTGATGGCCGAGGCGCTCATCGCCCGGGGCCGCTCCACCGAGGGGCTCGACGAGCTGCTCGAGGCCGAGGCGGCGAGGATCGGCTTCGCTCCCGAACTGCTGCACCGAGCCCTCAACGTCGACCTGTCGGGCGGCGAGAAGAAGCGCAACGAGACCTTGCAGCTGGCGATCCTCGAGCCGCGCATCGCCGTGCTCGACGAGCTCGACTCGGGCCTCGACATCGATGCCTTGCGCGACTGTGCTCGCCGGATCGAGGCGATGACCGAGGACGGCCTGGGTGCGCTCGTGATCACGCACTACAACCGGCTGCTCGAGGAGCTTCGCCCCGACGTGATCCACATCCTGGTGAAGGGCCGCATCGTCGCGAGCGGTGGCCCCGAGCTGGCCGACCAGCTCGAGCGCGACGGCTACGCCGCCTTCAGCGGCGGTGCCGACGAGCCCGATGCCCCCGCGGGCGCGGGCCTCGACGACCTGTTCGCCATCTAGACGCGGCACGGGCCCGGTCCGGCGGGCGATCGGACCAGGCCCGTGACACCGTCGTGACCGGTGAGGGTCACATCGCGCGCAGGCGGCGGATGCGCTCCTCGGTCGAGGGGTGGGTCGAGAACAGGCGAGCCATCTGCTCGCCGCGCCGGCTGGCGTGGGCTTCGGCCAGCGGGTTGTGGATGTAGGCCTGGGCCTGCGCCGGTGCGACGGCCATCGGGCGCTGGAGGGCGATCTTCTCGATGCGCTCGAGGGCGTTGGCGAGCTCGCGGCCCGTGCCGAGCAGCTCGGCTGCGCCACGGTCGGCTTCGAACTCGCGCGACCGCGAGACAGCCATCTGGATGAGCGACGCCGCCAGGGGAGCGAGCAGCGCCACGGCGAGCATCGCGATCGGGTTCGGCTGCTCCTCGTCGTCACCACGGCCGCCGCCGAACATCGAGGCGAACATCGCCATCTGCGCGATGTAGCTGATCGCCGTGGCGATCGCCGCAGCGACCGAGCCGATCAGGATGTCGCGGTGCTTGACGTGCATCAGCTCATGGGCCATCACGGCCTCGACCTCGGCCCGAGGCATGGTCTCGAGCAGCCCCGCCGTGGCGCCCACCACTGCGTTGCGCGGGCCGCGGCCCGTGGCGAACGCATTGGGCTGCGGCGAGGGCGAGATCGCGACCTTCGGCATCGGCAGGTTTGCTCGCTGGGCCAGGGTCGCGACCATCCCGTAGAACTCGGGATGGTCGGCTTCGGTGATCACCTTCGCCCCGGCCGACCGCAGCGCCAGCTTGTCGCTGAACCAGTACGAGCCGCCGACGGTGACGAGGGCGATGACCAGACCGATGGTCAGGGCGGTCGAGCTGCCCCCACCGAGGACGCCGGCGACGGCGACGATGAGGCCGCCCAGACCGGCCAGCAGCACGCCGGTCTTCAGCGAGTTGGTGAACATGGCTGTTCGGGTTTCCTTTCGTGGATGGTCGAAGCGGTCAGGACAGCGCTCGGCGGCGCATGAAGAACTTGCGCAGCTCCTCGAGCCACAGGATGCTCGAGGCGACGGCGGCGCAGATCGCCCACTGGCCGAGCGAGATCGACGTCGTGTCGAACAGGCGCTGCATCGGGCCGAAGTGGGTGACCGACACCTGCAGCAGCATGACGGCGGTGAGCGCCAGCCAGAGCATCCGGTTGCTGAAGGTGTAGCGGCTGAACACGGTCTGGCGGTCGCTGCGGACGTTGAGGATGTTGAAGAACTGGAACATCACGAAGGTGTTGAACGCCATCGTCCCGGCGATGGTGGCGGTGCCTGCCTCGGCGATGTCGGCCTCGGGGGCCCACATCAGCACGGCGCGCGTGCCGAGCGCCATCCCGACGGCGGCGAAGGCCGTGGCCGTCCAGCGCGGGGGGGGCAGGATCTTCTCGCTCACCGGGCGAGGCTTGCGTTCCATCACGGCGTCGCCGCTGCGGTCGAGGCCGAGGGCCATCGCCGGCGGGCCGTCCATGATGATGTTGACCCAGAGGATGGCGATCGCCGTGAACGGCTTGCCGCTGGCGATGTTGAACGCCACGGCGAGCAGGAACAGCACGGCGAATCCGAGCGTCGTGCTCAGCTGGAAGCGCACGAACTTGACGATGTTGTCGTAGATGGTGCGGCCCTGGCGCACGGCCCTGACGATCGTCGCGAAGTTGTCGTCGGTGAGCACCATGGTGGCCGCTTCCTTGGTCACCTCGGTCCCGGTGATGCCCATGGCCACTCCCATGTCGGCCTTCTTCAGCGCCGGCGCATCGTTCACGCCGTCACCGGTCATCGCCGTGACCTTGCCCTGCTTCTGGAGGGCGGCCACGAGACGGATCTTGTGCTCTGGGGCAACACGGGCGAACACGGTGATCTCGTCGATCTCGCGGGCGAGTTGCTCGTCGTCCATCAGGTCGAGGTCGGCGCCGGTCACCGAGCGTCCGGTCAGGCCGAGCTCGCGACCGATCGCTGCAGCGGTGGCCGCATGGTCGCCCGTGATCATCTTGACGTCGATGCCTGCCGCGTGGGCCTCTTCGATGGCCAGCTTGGCCTCGGCGCGGGGCGGGTCGACGATGCCGGCGAGAGCCACGAGGGTGAGCCCGTCGACGAGGTCGAGCAGGTCGGTCCCGTCGTCGACGAGCTCGCTCCAGTCCTCGGGGGCCAAGGTGCGCCGGGCGACGGCGAGCACGCGCAGCCCGTCGGCCGCGAGACGGTCGTTGTGATCGCGAAGATCGTCCAGGTAGGGCGCGATGTCGACGGCCTCGCCATGGGTGTCGATGACCCGGCTCGAGCGCTTGACGAGGACGTCGGGGGCGCCCTTCACGAAGATGCTCACCATCCGCCGTCCGTCGCTCTCGACGGTCTCGTGGGCCGTGGCCATGAACTTGTTCGCCGAGTCGAAGGGCACCTCGGCGAGACGCGGGTGCTGGGAGCGGACGTGGTCGATGTCGAGGCCGCCCTTGGCGGCGAGCACGACGAGCGCACCCTCGGTCGGGTCTCCCACGAGCTCCCACAGACCGTCGTCACCGCGGCGGATGACGGCGTCGTTGCACAGCGCCATCGGCAGCAGTGAGGCCTCGAGCGGCACCGGGTTGTCGCTCTCGAGGTGCTCGATCGAGCCCTCCGGCGCGTAACCGTCACCGCTCACCGCGTGGCGCTGCATCAGGGCCACCAACTCCACGGCGGTCATCTGGTTGAGGGTGAGCGTGCCGGTCTTGTCGCTGCAGATCACGCTCGTGCAGCCGAGCGTCTCGACCGATGCCAGGCGCTTGACGATGGCGTTCTGGCGGGCCATGCGCGACACACCGAGCGCGAGGGTCACCGCCGTGACCGCCGGCAGGCCTTCGGGGATCGAGGCGACGGCGAGCGCCACGGCGAGCAGGAGCAGCTCCTCGACGGAGTCGCCGCGCAGCAGGCCGATCGCGAACACAGCCGCAACGATGACTGCAGCGAGCTTGGCGAGGCTGTGCGCGAGGCCGTCGAGCTGCTTCTGGAGCGGCGTCTTCTCGGCCTCGGTGGAGCGCAGCAGTCCGGCGATGCGGCCGATCTCGGTGCCCATGCCGGTGCTCGTCACCACGAATTCGGCCCGACCACGGGTGACCGTGGTGTTCATGTACACCATGCCCTTGCGGTCGCCGAGCGCCACGTTGTCGCGGTCGACGGCGTCGATGGCCTTCGTCGACGGCTGGCTCTCGCCGGTCAGCGCCGCCTCTTCGACCTCGAGCGTGTTGGCGAACAGCAGTCGGCCGTCGGCGGGCACTCGGTCACCGGCTTCGATCATCACGATGTCGCCGGGCACCAGCTCGCCTGCGGGGACGTTGACGAGACCGCCGTCGCGACGGACGCGGGTCTGCACGACGAGCATCTTCTTCAGCGCGTCGAGCGACTTCTCGGCGCGGTTCTCCTGGATGAAGCCGATGACGGCGTTGAGCACCACCACGAACAGCACGACGAGCGGGGTCTTGAGCTCACCGCTCACCACGTAGGCGACGACGGCTGCTGCGATGAGGATCAGGATCAGCAGGTCGCCGAACTGCGCCAGCAACCGCTTCCAGGCCGGGGTGCGCGCCGCCTCGGCGAGCTCGTTGCGGCCATGGGCCTCACGGCGGCGCACCACTTCGGCGCTGTCGAGGCCCCGCTGCGGCTCGACGGCGAGTCGCTCGGCCACGTCGGCGCCGCTGATGCGGTGGGCGACGAACGGCGCCTGATCGTCAGGACGGGCGGTGCTGGTCGACATGGGGGTGTCCTTCGGTGGTGCTGGATCCGACCGAAGGTCTCTCCCGCCCGGCTGCCG